>NZ_CP054212.1:4500000-4617009 GCF_013285385.1 Paramixta manurensis
CACTTTTGCAGCAGCGTACATTTTTTCTGCAAACAAAGGCGCTCTTCATTATCCAGCCATGCCTGATGGCAGACCCAGATATCCAGATCGGAAATGGTATTTTGACCCACGGAGGAGGTGCTGCCCATTGAGTAAACGCCGGTAATCGGCATTTCACCTTTGACCGGCTCGACGACGGCGATACCGGATTTATCCTGTTGGGCGTTTAGCCAGGATTGTTGGTTTTCATCAGGCGTAAAAAAGCTGATGCCATGTGGAACGTTACCCTCAAGGTAACCCGGCATCTGCGGATGATGATAATGTAATAAGGTTGGCAGCAGACTGTAAACCTGTTGAAAAGCAGGTCCCATTGCAGCCAGTGCGCGATCAACACGCAACTGGTTTATGGCATCCAGTCTCTGTTTCAGTGTCTCAATGTAGAGGTACAAGACGTCTCGCCTGATTGTCCCAGTGCTTACAAAAACCCTGTTTCCGAAATCCGCCGCTTAATCTAAAAATAGTCGTGCGAATTATTGCTGGAAACGTGATCAATCTAACACCTGGCAGATTGACCGTAAAGAAAGTTGCGCTACACATAGTCTAGCATGTTTTACAGTCAACCGGCCCGTCTAATCCTTTTGAGCGCTTTCCCTACCCTTTTAAACCCCGTTGAAACTGACAGCGTTCACCTATCAATGATAGGATAATCAGTGAACTGTCAAAAACGGTAACAAGCATGTTAGACAAAATTTTAAGAATTGCCACCAGGCAAAGCCCGCTTGCTTTATGGCAGGCACAATATGTTCAAGAACGCCTGATGGCCTGCCATGCAGGACTACGCGTTGAATTAGTGCCCATGGTCACCCGTGGCGACGTTTTGCTTGATACGCCGCTTGCTAAAGTCGGCGGCAAAGGGCTGTTTGTCAAAGAGCTTGAGCTAGCAATGCTTGAACACCGTGCCGACATTGCGGTGCATTCAATGAAGGATGTACCGGTAGCGTTTCCTGAAGGATTGGGGTTGGTGACCATTTGTGAGCGTGACGATCCGCTTGATGCCTTTGTTTCCAATCACTATCTCTCCCTTGACGATTTACCGCAAGGCGCGGTGATCGGCACCTCCAGCCTGCGTCGCCAGTGCCAAATTAGCGCACGCCGTCCTGACCTGGTGATCCGCTCATTGCGTGGCAATGTCGGTACCCGGCTGGCAAAACTGGATGCCGGTGAATATGACGCGATTATCCTCGCGGCTGCCGGGCTGAAACGCCTGGGGCTCAGCGAACGAATTCGCTATGCCATGCCCGCCGAAGAGTCCTTGCCCGCCGTGGGTCAGGGTGCGGTAGGCATTGAGTGCCGTCTCGACGATCAACAAACTATTACGCTGTTGGCGGCGCTTAATCACGATGACACCGCAACCCGAGTGAAAGCTGAACGCGCGATGAATACACGTCTGGAAGGCGGTTGCCAGGTGCCCATCGGCAGTTACGCGGTCCTGGAAGGCGATACGCTGTGGTTACGCGGTTTGGTAGGGTCGCCTGATGGTAAAACGCTCATTTCTGGCGAGCGGCGCGGCCCGCGTCAGCACGCAGAACAAATGGGGATTTCGCTGGCAGAAGAGCTGCTGGAAAATGGCGCACGCGAGATTTTGCGTGAAGTCTATCAGGGGAATCCTCCCGGATGACGATCCTGGTAACTCGCCCATCGCCAGCCGCCGAGGAGCTGGTCACCCGTCTGCGTACGCTGGGTTTGGTTGCCTGGAGCTTTCCTTTGATTGAATTCACTCCCGGGCGCGAGCTGGATCGGCTGCCCGGCCAGTTAGCCGCCTTGCAGCCGGCTGATTTGGTTTTCGCACTGTCGCAGCATGTTATTCATTATGCACAACCGTTATTACAACAAGCGGGTTTAACATGGCCCGCCAGCCTGAACTATTATGCTATAGGGCGCAGTACCGCGTTGGCTTTACATACCGCCAGCGGATTAGCGGTTGAGTACCCGCACGAAAGCGAAACCAGTGAAATTTTGATCCAATTGCCCGCGCTCAGACGAGTGAAAGGCAAACGGGCGTTGATTTTGCGCGGCAATGGCGGGCGCGAATTATTGGGCCATACGCTGCGCGAACGCGGAGCCGAGGTTCTGTTTTTGGAATGTTACCAACGTTGCGCTAAACATTATGATGGTTTTATTGAAGGGCGACGTTGGCGTGAACGTGGGATCGAGACGTTGGTAGTAACCAGCGGTGAGATGCTGCAACAACTTTACTCGCTATTCCCCGCGATTGACCGTGAGGAATGGCTGCTGCGCTGCCGATTGGTGGTCGTCAGCGAACGTTTGGCTACTCTGGCCAGGGAATTAGGCTGGCGAAATATCCTGGTAGCCGATGGTGCTGATAACGATGCGCTGCTGCGCGCGTTACAATAAACTTAAATATGGGATGTGCCACAATGACGGAACAAAAAGACTCCTCCGCCATGGTTGAAGAGACTACCCCCGCGGTAGAAACCACGACGCCGCCAGAGCAACCAGAACCGCGCAAAAGCAAAAATACCGGCACCGCGCTTGGCGTGCTGGCAATTGTGATTGCGCTGGCGTTAGGTGCCGGGTTGTATATTAACGGTAAACATCAACTGCAATTGCAGGCCGATGCCAGTCAGGCATTGAGTGATAAACTTACCGCGTTACAGCAGCAGGCCAATGGCGATAAACAGCAGTTAACGCAGCAGTTAGCGGCGCAAACCAACGCGTTACAAAGTGCGCAGGAGCAGCAGAAAGCCATTAGTAAGCAGTTGGATGAGCTAAAAGAAAAAGTCGCGACTATCTCCGGCAACGATTCACGTACCTGGTTGCTTGCTCAGGCGGATTATCTGGTGAAACTGGCCGGACGCAAGTTGTGGAGCGATCAGGATGTCACCACCGCTGCAGCGTTGTTAAAAAGCGCCGACGCCAGTCTGGCCGATATGAACGATCCCAGCTTAATTGAGGTGCGTCGCGCCTTAACCTCAGATATCAGTAATCTTTCGGCGGTCAGCCAGGTGGATTACGATGGCATTATCTTAAAGCTAAATCAGCTCTCTAACGGCGTTGATAACCTGCGTTTAGCGGATAATGATAACGACGATACGCCGATGGATACCGACAGTGGTGAACTGACTTCATCGCTGCGCGAGTGGCGGCAAAATCTGGTCAAAAGCTGGCATAACTTTATGGATGATTTTATTACCATCCGTCGCCGGGATAATACCGCTGAGCCATTATTGGCGCCGAATCAAGACGTATATTTACGTGAAAATATTCGTTCTCGCTTGCTGATTGCGGCGCAGGCCGTGCCGCGCCATCAGGATGAAATTTATAAACAATCCATTGATACGGTTTCGGCTTGGGTACGCGCCTGGTTTGATACCAATGATCCCAATACGAAAGCCTTTTTGTCACAGCTTGACGATCTCAGCCAGCAAAGTGTTTCCATGGACGTGCCGGATTCGCTGAGCAGCCAGCCATTACTGGATAAAGTGATGCAAACGCGCGTTCGTAATCTGCTGGCACAGCCTTCCGCTTCCGCGCAGCAGCAGGGAGAATAAGCAATGTTAAAAGTGCTTTTGCTTTTCCTTCTGCTGATTGCCGGTGTCGTGATTGGCCCGATGATTGCCGGGCATCAGGGCTATGTGCTGATTCAAACCGATAACTGGAACATTGAAACCAGCGTCACCGGTTTAGCGATCATTTTAGTGTTGTCGCTGATTATTATCCTGTTAGTCGAGTGGGCGCTAAGGCGCATGTTCCGTACCGGTGCGAAAACACGCGGCTGGTTCCTTGGGCGTAAACGCAGTCGGGCGCGGCGTCAAACCCATGAAGCGCTGGTGAAATTAGCGGAGGGTGATTACAAACAGGTCGAGAAATTACTTTCACGTAATGCCGATCACGCAGAACAGCCGGTGGTGAATTACTTGTTGGCGGCGGAAGCGGCCCAGCAACGAGGCGATGAAATTCGCGCGAATCAGCACCTTGAGCGCGCATCAGAATTGGCCAGTAGCGATCCGCTGCCGGTAGAAATTACGCGAGTGCGTCTTCAACTGGCACGTAATGAAGATCACGCCGCGCGCCACGGCGTTGATCGACTGCTGGAAGTCGCACCGCGTCATCCGGCAGTTTTGCGTCTTGCCGAACAAGCCTATACCCGTACCGGGGCCTGGGGTTCACTGCTCGACATCTTACCTACTATGGAGAAAGTGCAGGTCATTGATGAGGCCCATCGCGACGCGCTACAGCAGCAAGCGTGGCTAGGTTTAATGAGCCAGGCGATGGCCGATCGCGGTAGCGATGGTCTCAAGCAATGGTGGCAAAACCAGCCGCGTAAGACACGCAATGAACCCGCGCTACAAGTAGCGATGGTTGATCACTTAATCGAGTGCGACGATCACGATACCGCGCAGGAAATTGTACTGAGCGGCCTTAAACGTCAATACGATGAGCGACTGGTCTTGTTAATGCCGCGCCTAAAAACCGGTAATCCTGAGCAGCTTGAGAAAGCGCTGCGTCAGCAAATCAAGCAACACGGTACTACGCCACTGTTAAGCAGTACGCTAGGTCAGTTGCTGATGAAGCATGGTGAATGGGAGCAGGCAAGCGAAGCCTTTCGAGAAGCATTGGCGCAACGTCCTGATCCATTTGATTATGCGTGGTTGGCGGATGCGCTCGATCGTTTACATCGCCCTGAGGAAGCGGCCAAAATGCGCCGCGATGGCTTGCTGTTGACGCTGAAAAACAATCCTTAAGCACACGCTTTCTTTCTGTTTCCTAAGCCGGGTTTACCCGGCTTTTTTTCGCCTTACCAAAAGTAGCGGCCAAAAAAAACGCCTGCCAAACTGGCAAGCGTAAAGATCAGGTCGGTAAGACAACCGATTGGTACCCGACTCAACGTAATGTCCGTAGCACCAATAAAGGTTCGAAAACGCTATTGGCTGAGCGGACAACAGGTACCGTAAATGGCTCTGCGTCATTCCCAGGTTTATGAAGCCTTAGCAAGCATAAGGGGCGGAATGAGCATCTACAGCTAGGGTAATGCATAGTGCATGCCAATATAATTGGATTAACTTAATTACATATTTATATAACTGATTTTTAACGTTTTATTTTTAATTTTCGCTTGTTGACAGCGTAAAGGGCGTGTCGCTAAAAACCGACATTGCCGCCTGTTGGCGTCTCTGCATGGCGACAGGCAAAAGCGTTTTGGGTAAACTCGTTTTTTCTCAGTGAGTTAGCTGTCACCGAATTGAGACAATTAGCATCGGCGCAAGGCTGTAGTGCGATTTTGGCGTGGGCTTCAAACGCAAAAAACCCCGCTAAAAAGCGGGGTTTCGAAAATGGTCGGCGAGAGAGGATTCGAACCTCCGACCCACTGGTCCCAAACCAGTTGCGCTACCAAGCTGCGCTACTCGCCGAAATACTGCATAAGATACTGCTTTTTGCGTGGTGCGAAGAGAGGGACTTGAACCCTCACGTCCGTTAAGACACTAACACCTGAAGCTAGCGCGTCTACCAATTCCGCCACCTTCGCATTTGCCATGCAAAATCTGGGGTGGCTAATGGGACTCGAACCCACGACAACTGGAATCACAATCCAGGGCTCTACCAACTGAGCTATAGCCACCACTACTTACTTCTAACGCGGTCAATCTCACCACCGCAGCTCTTGCGCACAGACTTAATGGCGCGCCCGACAGGATTCGAACCTGAGACCTCTGCCTCCGGAGGGCAGCGCTCTATCCAGCTGAGCTACGGGCGCGTAGCGCCGTTGCGGATGTGCATACTACGGATTTGATCCCATGCTGTCCAATGCTTTTTTAATAAAAAAACGCGTTTGATTACGCTTTGTGCATTCCGTCGAAAGTCACACCGTTTTTCGACCGTTTCGCCGGAAAAAACGCCCTGTTAGAACGAAAAATAAGCAACCGAAGAGAAAAATTCACAGTTGCCCGAGGTAGTGGTACTTGAGGTATTTCAGCAACCTGAGCTGCCGCCGCCAACGCGTCGGTTGTAAAATCAGGCGGTAGAGCCACTCCAGCCCCAAATTTTGCCAAATTTTCGGCGCCCGTTTCACCTGCCCGGTAAATACATCATAGGTTCCACCCACCCCCATATATAACGCATCGGGAAACACCGCCTTGCAATCGCGCATTAACAACTCCTGCTTTGGCGACCCAAGTGCGACAGTAACAATTTTCGCACCGCTTTCCGCCACGCGGGCAAACAGCGCCTCACGCTCGGCAGGAGCAAAATAACCATCCTGCGCGCCAACAATATTTACCTTCCACTGACGCCGCAGTTTTTCCACTGTCTCATTCAGCACTTGCGGCTTGCCGCCGATTAAAAATACCGGCGTACCTTCCCGCCCTGCCCGCTCCATCATCGCTTCCCACAGGTCGGCGCCGGCAAGGCGCGCAAGCTGCGCCTGCGGGTATTTTTTACGAATAGAGCGCACAATACTAATGCCATCCGGATATTTAAACTCCGCGTCAGCAATCAATGCGCGGAGTTCATCGTTTCGCTCAAGGGTGAGCATCTTTTCCGCATTGATCGCGACTAAAGTCCCGGTACGCATCGCGCCATCGGTAAAAAGAAAATCCAGAAATTGCGCCATATGCTGAAAACCATATAACGCCACGCCGCGAATCATGAATGGTGGCGTACCCGAGGTTACATCCATCCTCTTTCCCTTACGTCGTTCCGGCGCCGCCGGAGAGAGAAGTTATTATTGTGGTGCCGGCTGAACCGCACGGCGATGGCGCGGACGAATTAGCCCGGCGCTATCAAATAGCCAATACAAAAGCTTGGCAACCAGAATACAAAAGCCAAATACGATACAGAAGAACACGACGCGGCTGGCAAACGCATCCAACCCCTCACGCGCCAGCACGATCATATTGAAAACCGCACCGAAGCAAAAACTTTGCAAAACCGCTGCTTTGTAGCGGTTCTCTTCACGTTTGCCGCGTTCATACAGCCAATCGAACCATTTGATTATCAGGCCGACCGCAATTGCGCCCGGAGCAATAAATGCCGCGCCGCCCATCACCACCAGCGATCCAATCAATGTGGGCGAAATCGCCAGCCCGGAGTGGTTGTTCAGCACTTCCCAGGTAAAGTAATTGGCGCTGTTAAGCACTATCGTCGGACGATGCGGCCATAACCAACCGGGAATAAAGACATAAAAATCCCGCACCATCGGCGCCAAGCCCTGAAAATCAATCTTGTGGTAGTTTTGCAACAATAATGCCAGGTTTTCCCACGGAGAAAAGGTGTCGCGCGTGAGATAGAGAAAAGTGTAAAACGCTTCGGCGCCACTCACATCAAGGTTATAGCGGCGCAACGCCAGAACAAACATACCAACAATACTGAGCGCGCCCGCTACCGCCAACATCCATAACGAGATCCAACCGCGAATAATGCCGATAAACAAAAACAGGGCAAACGCGATGATGATATTAGCGCGCGTACCGCCGACAATCACATAGGTCAGCAAACCGAAGGCCACGGTACTGACGAGGAAAAATAGCCAGCCGCGCAAGTTTTGCTTTAAGAAATAGCAAATCAACATCGCCGGGATAAAGAAGTAGAAGAAACGCTTGAGCGCCACGCCAGACACTTCACTCGAAAAGATTTGGCTATAAGAGTGCAGCCTAAATAACAGAAACCCGTTATGCAGGAAGAAAACCGCCACCGTACCGAGCGCAATCAACGCGAGTAACAGCCAAATGAGGTGCGCTTCAACCCGATTAATGGTAAACAGCGGATGTGTTACCGTTTCTCGTTTGGCGCGCAGACGGGTTTTATAACTGACGTAATAGATGCCGTAAAAACCGGTCGCCGCCAGCAACGCTTGCAACAGATACTCCGGCGGCACCACCGCGACGTTAAAACGCAAGACTAAAATGCAGGTCAGCGGGAAACCAAAATAGAACGTAAGCAGAAACAGTAACGAGAAGAAAACGTTAAAATTAAAACGTACCCGGCGAAATTCACGCCAGGTTAGCGTCAGGATAAAACCGAGTGACAGCAGGTAAACCACCAACAAGCCGCCAAACTGCGCGAGGCTCATACTGTCTCCCCTTCTGCAATGGTGAGCGCCTGCTTCCAGCCCTGCACAAAGGCGGGGTCGAAAAAGGCAATCTGTGACTTATCCAACTGCGTGAACTGGCGACGCGCTTCGGCTACCACCTCTTCACTCAGTGCATCTTCAGTAAAAAGCACCGGCACCTGCTGCTCAACCAAATCCTGCCAGAAAGGATTTTTCCGGCTCAACACAAACGGCACATTCGCCTGTATCAGTAGGCAAAGCGTACCAATGCCTTGTTGGCGTTCAAAAATAAAATACCCCAGATGGCAGCGTGCAATCAGCGCCAGATAGGCGGAGAAATCAAGCTTATCAATGAGCAATTTCACCGTGCCAGGCTGAAATAAGGCATCCGCCGCCTGACGTATGCGTGCGATATACGCCTCATTATTGGCAGGATACCCTAACGGCACCACGACGTTAACGCGATCGCCAAAGCGCTGGCGTATTGCCGTCAGCGCCTCAATGTGGCGGTTACTGGCATCGCCAGAGTTACCCAGCAGAATGGTAAATGGCGTCTCACCGCCCTCCGTGACAGGAGGCAACGCAGGCATTCGTGTGGGAAAATAGAGCAGCGAAGCGGGCACGCGCGCATGGCGCTGCTGATAATGGTTAATATCGCCACGGGTAGCAAACAGATGCGCAATACGCCCCTGCGCCCGGCGTCGTAACCAGTAAAATAACCGGAAATTCAGGCGACGCGACTCCTCATACAGATCGGCTCCCCACACATGCCAGAAAACCTGGCGACGGCGTAAGCGCCCGCTTAACAACGCCAGCCACAACTGTGGATTAAACTGGCCGTGAAAGAAAAAGCGCCTCTGCCGATCCTGCGCGCGGGCGATCACCGCCTGTGCCAGCGTTTTTTTATCAGGAAAGACGCGGATCGAGAGCGCAGGCCAAGTATTAAGATCGAGATTATCAGCGGCCACCACCATAAACTCGCGGGCGGCGGCGCAGGGCTGCTCCACGCTCATCACGTCATTGAAAAAACGCAGGACCGTTTGATTATGATGCGGGATATTCGAGCCCAATACGTGAATCAGTGTCGTCATACTTTCCGGCGATAAATTAAAAAAGTGCAAAAACAGAGCGCGAAATAGACCAAATAGGTTGCCAGATAGGCTTGCGCCGCGCCGGTTGCGCCATGTAGCGGGATCAACCAACGCGAAAAAGCCGTCAGCAAGATGAACTGGCTTATCTCTGTCAAAATATAAAAGCGCAGCGACGCTTTGGCGATAACCAGGTATCCGAAAACATAGGCGCCCACTTTTAACACATCGCCCGGTAACTGCCAGATAAACAGGTCGCGCATGCCGTAAAATTTAGAGGAAAACAGCAGCCAGATGGCAAAATCACGCAATAGCCAGATACAGAAACTGACCGCCGCCACCGCCGGGATCACAAAACGTAACGCCCGGAAAATTTCACGCGAGATTTCCGCTTTACCGGTCAGCCGCGAAAGCGTCGGCAGCAGATAAACGCTAAATGTCGCGGTAATAAATTGCAGATAAGCATCGGAAATACTGGTTACGCCCTGCCATAGCCCAACCTCCTCCCAGCTATAACGGGCGGCCAGGAGATTTCGCATCATCATCCACGCCACCGGCAATGTCACTGAAGTAATCAACGCCATCAGCGTAAACTTCGACAGTGAGCGCGCCAGTTCAGCGTGCCAGCAAGGCATTAAGTAACCCAGCGGTAAATGGTCACGCCTTGCCAATAACCAGGCGGCGGGGATCACCACCAATGCCGGTACTAACGCCAGGCCCAGTAAGGCGCCGCTATAGCCGCCCAGCCAATGACAAATAAACCACGCCAGCACACCAATCAGGCTACCCAATATCACCGCTAACGCATTACCTTGCGCGTCACGAAACCCTTTCATGATAGCCAGCGAGAGGTTTGCCCAGGCAATCCCCATTTGTAGAAAAGCCACCAGACGAATCACGTCCTGGTAACCGTTGTGCCCAAATAATCCCTCGCTGATCGGTTCTGCGGCTAGCAGGAAAACCAGCGCCAACAAGGTTGAAAACCCAAGCACCATCGCTGATGCGGTGCCGGTTACCGCTTTTAAACGCGCAGGCTGTTGCTGATATTCCGCCACATATTTAGTCACGCCGTTAAAGATACCGGCACCGGCGAGTACCCCTAATACTGTAATTAACTGGCGAAAATTCCCCGCTTGCCCCACGCCGCCAGGACCATAACTGACCGCCAGTAATTTCACCACCGCCAGCCCGGTCACAATCTTTACCAAGGTAGAGGCGGCGGTCCATACCGATGCTTTAGCAATAGACATATCAGGAGAAGAAGCTCAGTAACGAGTTGAGCACCGTATTGTGATTATTTTCCGATAGATTATAAAACAGCGGCAGGCGTAACAGCCGCTCGCTTTCTACCGTGGTGTAACGATCTTCACCATCAAAGCGACCAAAACGTTGGCCTGCCGGGGAAGAGTGCAACGGAATATAGTGAAACACCGCCAGGATTTCGGCTTCTTTTAACCAGCGAATCAACGCCGCGCGGTCTTCTTCATCACGCAACTTAATGTAAAACATATGAGCATTGTGGCGGCACTGTGGCGGCACGGAGGGTAGCGTGATGCGCCCACTGGCGGCGATCGGCTGCAGCGCGTCGTAATAACGCTGCCAGAGATGGAGGCGTTGTTGGTTGATGCGTGTCGCAGCATCCAACTGCGCCCAAAGGTAAGCGGCCTGGATATCGGACATCAGATAACTGGAGCCGATATCACGCCAGGTATATTTATCCACCTGGCCGCGGAAAAACTGGCTGCGATTAGTACCCTTCTCGCGAATAATTTCCGCGCGTTCCACCAACGACTTATCGTTAATTAACGTCGCGCCACCTTCACCGCCTGCGGTATAGTTTTTGGTTTCATGAAAACTGAAACAACCGATATGACCAATGCTACCTAACGCTTTACCACGCCAGTTCGACATCACGCCCTGCGCCGCATCTTCAATCACGTACAGCTTATATTTTTCCGCCAGCGCCATGATCACATCCATGTCGCAGGCGACGCCTGCGTAGTGAACGGGCACTATGGCACGCGTTTTAGCGGTAATCGCCGCTTCAATCCGCGTTTCGTCGATATTCATGGTATCCGGACGGATGTCGACAAACACAATGGTGGCGCCGCGTAACACGAAAGCATTAGCGGTAGAGACGAAGGTATAGCTCGGCATGATGACTTCATCACCCGGCTGAATATCAATCAGCATGGCCGCCATTTCTAAAGATGCGGTGCAGGAAGGCGTCAGCAACACTTTTTTGCTGCCGAAATGCTGTTCCAGCCACTGCTGACAACGGCGGGTAAACCCGCCGTCGCCGCAGAGTTTGCCGCTCTCCATCGCCGACTGCATATATTCGAGTTCGGTTCCCACCACTGGTGGCGCGTTAAATGGAATCATCGGATTACCTGTATAACCAGTAAGCGGTGCTTTCAAGTGTTGCACCGCAGCGAAGATAGAGCCGCATCGCGGCTACGTTGCTTAGTTGTGTCGCCACGCGTAACCGCGTTAGCCGATGTGCATTACACCAATCCGCCGCTGCCAGCACTAACCGGGCGCCAACGCCTTGCCCTCGCGCTTCGGGTACCGATGCCAGCAAACCGATTCGCGCTTCATCGTTCGCCAGCTTACGCAGCGAGACAAATCCTTGCAGCCTTCCCTGTTGATCGGTGGCGAGCAAACACTGATGATCGAAAGTACCCTGCACCGCATTTTCCACCCATTGAGCGTAAAAGCGCGCGCTGGCATCCGGCGGATACCACGGTGCACGAAAGCGGCTCAGCGCGAAAGCTTCTGCAGCTACCGCGCGCAACGCCGGAATATGTTCCGCCCGTGCGATGCGAATACCGCTTTGCCGCGTGGTGGTCTCTATCGGCAGCGCCAGGTCGGCTTCGCCCTCAACTAAATGAAAACCACATTGTCCTAGCCAATCTAACGCCGCCGTCTGCTGCGCCGAAACCTTCGCCTGCACCAGATCGAAATCATCCAGACGCGCCAACTCAAGCGCCTGCGTATCATCCAACGTCAGTAGTGCGCTATGGCGGTTAAAAAACTGATTTTCCCACTCCAGCGGTTTAATACTGGCGCGGGCGTGCATGGAGAATATCCAATAAGTATTTACCGTAGCCGGTCTTTGCCAGCGCCTCTGCCGCGATGCGAACTGCGTCATCATCTAACCAGCCGTTGCGCCAACCGATCTCTTCCAGGCAGGCAATTTTAAAGCCCTGGCGCTTTTCAACGGTTTGAACAAAGGTACTGGCCTCAATCAGGCTATCGTGTGTGCCGGTATCCAGCCATGCGAATCCACGCCCTAACAGTTCGACGGTTAATTCACCACGCGCCAAGTACATTTGGTTAATGCTGGTGATTTCCAACTCGCCACGCGGCGAAGGCTTCACCTGTTTGGCGAAATCAATCACTTGATTATCGTAGAAATAGAGACCGGTTACCGCCCACCGGGAACGCGGATTCTGCGGTTTTTCCTCAATCGACAGCGCGCGGAAATTGTCATCAAACTCCACGACACCGAAACGCTCCGGATCCATCACCTGGTAACCAAAAACCGTTGCGCCACGCGTTTGTGCCGCCACTTTTTTCAATTTGGGACTGAACCCTTGCCCAAACCAAATATTATCGCCCAACGCCAGGCAACAGGCATCTTTCCCAATAAAGGTTTCACCGATCAAGAACGCCTGCGCCAACCCATCCGGGCTAGGCTGGCTGGCATAGTGCAGATGGATGCCAAAATCCGAGCCATCGCCCAGCAGACGCTGGAAGTGCGGCAACTCTTCTGGCGTAGTAATGATCAGAATATCGCGGATACCGGCCAACATTAGCACCGATAGCGGATAGTAAATCATCGGCTTATCGTAAATTGGCAGGAGCTGCTTCGAAATGCCGCGCGTAATCGGATGAAGCCGCGTGCCGGAGCCACCCGCCAGGATAATGCCTTTCATCGCTTACTCCTTCGCTGCCGCACTCGGTGGTGGTGAAGATTCGGCCAGGCCGAGGCGCTCTCCCCGATAGCTGCCGTCGAGAATATCGCGCCACCATGTTTGGTGGTTCAGGAACCAGATAACGGTTTTGCGAATACCGCTTTCAAACGTTTCCTGCGGGCGCCAACCCAACTCGCGTTCAATTTTAGCGGCATCAATCGCGTAACGCAGATCATGCCCCGGACGATCGGCCACTCGGGTGATCAAATCACGATATTGACTCACGCCCGCCGGTTTATTTGGCGCCAGCTCTTCCAGCAACTCACACAGCGTTTCGACCACCTCAATATTTCGACGTTCATTATGGCCGCCAATATTATAGGTTTCACCGACGACGCCCGCCGTGACTACGGTATAGAGCGCACGCGCGTGATCGTCGACATACAGCCAATCCCGAATTTGACCGCCGTTACCATAGACCGGCAGCGGTTTGCCCGCCAGCGCATTAATAATCATCAGCGGGATCAGTTTTTCCGGAAAGTGATAGGGCCCATAATTATTGGAGCAATTAGTCACAACCACCGGTAAACCATAGGTACGCATCCAGGCGCGCGCCAAATGATCGCTACTGGCTTTGCTGGCGGAATAGGGGCTGCTCGGCGCATAGGGCGTGGTTTCAGTAAACTTATCCTCCACACCATGCAGATCGCCAAAGACTTCATCGGTTGAGATGTGATGGAAAAGAAAATCGTTTTTTTTCTTCCCCTCCAGCGTTTGCCAGTAATGGCGCGCAGCTTCCAGTAGCTGGTAAGTGCCAACGATATTGGTTTCAATGAACGCGATCGGGCCATCAATAGAACGATCAACATGGCTCTCGGCCGCCAAATGCATAATGCAATCCGGTTGATAACCGGCCAAAACGCGATCCACTGCCGCACGCTGACAAATATCAACCTGTTCAAAAGCAAAACGCGGTGAGTCCGCCACCGTTGCCAGTGAAGCCAAATTGCCCGCATAACTCAGTTTATCTACCACCACCACGTGGTGGTGGGTGTGCTCAATCAAAAACCTGACAACCGCCGAACCGATAAACCCGGCGCCGCCGGTCACCAAAAACTGTTTCATCGCCACACTCCTTTGGTATCCACCACCCAGCGTTGCTTAATCTGTGACGGCGCAATCGCTTTAAACGGCTGATGATCGACCAGCATGACTAAAACATCGGCCTGTGCCAACGCCTGCTCCAGCGTCACCAACGTTGCCTCGCGAGCCAGTTTCGGCGGGATAGTATGCACATTAGGTTCCGTCACCCAGGTTTCACCGGGGTTCCATTCGGCGATCAGATGGGCGACCTCCATCGCCGGGCTTTCGCGTAAATCATCAATGTTCGGCTTGAAAGCCAGACCAAAACAGGCAATTTTCAGGTCGGCGGCGCGTTTGCCCTCGGCAGCCAGACAATCCGCCACGGTGGCTTTTACTTGTTTAAGCACCCAATGCGGCTTGGCGTCGTTAACTTCACGCGCGGTGCGGATTAAGCGCGCCAGGTCAGGGTTTTGCGCCACGATAAACCACGGATCCACCGCGATGCAGTGCCCGCCTACGCCCGGCCCAGGTTGCAATATATTGACGCGCGGATGCCGGTTAGCCAGCCGGATTAGCTCCCAAACATCAATCCCCTGTTCAGCGCAGATAAGCGATAGCTCATTGGCGAAAGCGATATTGACGTCGCGGAAACTGTTTTCCGTTAGCTTACACATTTCCGCAGTACGCGCGTTGGTGACGACGCACTCTCCTTCGAGGAAAATTTGATAAAGCTCGCAGGCGCGCGCAGAACAGGCTGGCGTCATGCCACCGATAACCCGATCATTTTTGATTAATTCAACCATCACTTGCCCCGGCAGCACGCGCTCCGGACAGTAAGCGATGTGGATTTCGGCCGCCTCGCCAGCATCCTGTGGGAAGCGCAAATCCGGGCGAGCCTGTGCCAGCCATTCGGCCATTTGCTCGGTCGCACCGACTGGCGAGGTGGACTCCAAAATCACCAAATCACCTTTTTTCAGCACCGGCGCCAGGGATTCAGCGGCAGCGCGAACCCAAGTCATATCCGGCTGATGGTCGCCTGCAAACGGCGTAGGAACCGCAATCAAAAAGGCATCCGCCGCCAACGGTTGCGACACGGCACGCAAAAAGCCTTGTTCTACCGCCTCCTTGACCACGCGATCCAGATCCGGCTCCACGATATGAATTTCACCGCGATTAATGGTATCAACCGCGTGGGTATTAATATCAACCCCCACTACCGACGTTTTTCTTGAAGCAAACGCGGCAGCGGTTGGAAGGCCAATATAACCCAGCCCGATCACGGAAATAGTTTTAAAACTCATAGCGTTACTCTGTTATCTTTTAGCGCCTGCAAAACCTGCGCGCAGGCATGCCCATCCCCATAGGGATTATGTGCGTGGCTCATGGCATGCCAGGCCGCTTCATCATCCAGCAAGCGCGTGACTTCCGATACAATTTTGGCGATATCCGTTCCGACCAGGCGCACCGTGCCAGCATCAATCGCTTCCGGGCGCTCGGTAGTTTCACGCATCACCAACACTGGTTTTCCGAGCGAAGGCGCCTCTTCCTGAATACCGCCGGAGTCCGTCAGGATCAACCAGGATTTATGCATCAGATAGACGAACGGCAAGTACTCCTGCGGCTCAATTAAGACAATGTTTTCAATATCGCGCAGAATACGGTTAACCGGCTCGCTCACATTGGGATTGAGGTGCACCGGATACACAATTTGTACCTCAGGGTGCGTACGAGCAATCTCCGCCAAGGCGCTGCAAATACGCTCAAACCCGCCGCCGAAGCTTTCGCGCCGATGGCCGGTAACCAAAATCATCTTTTTATTTTCGTCGAGAAACGGATAACGCGCAGCCAGGCTGCGGTACAATGCTTCATCAGATAACACTCGGTCACGAACCCATAACAGAGCATCGATCACCGTGTTACCGGTGACAAAGATACGTTCAGCGGACAAACCTTCACGTACCAGATTTTGCCGGGCATTTTCCGTTGGGGCGAAGTGCCAGGTCGCCAGATGACCGGTTAATTTACGATTGGCCTCTTCTGGCCACGGCGAATAGAGATCGCCGGTTCGCAACCCGGCCTCAACGTGGCCGACCGGAATCCGGTGATAAAACGCAGCGAGGCTGGCAGCCAGCGTGGTGGTGGTATCGCCATGAACCAGCACGACATCGGGTCGAAAGGAGGTAAACACGTCCTTCAGCCCTTCCAGAATACGGCAGGTAATTTCCGTCAGCCCCTGTTCCGGCCGCATAATATTGAGATCATAGTCGGGCACTAGCGTAAACAGGCGCAGCACCTGGTCCAGCATTTCTCGATGCTGTCCGGTTACGCAAAGGCGAGATTCAAAAGCCTCATCCTGGGCTAAAGCATGGACCAGCGGCGCCATTTTTATCGCCTCCGGTCGCGTGCCAAAAACTGTAAGAACTTTCACTGTCATTCTCTTTGTTCGTTTACCGCTGCCGCAATAAAGGCCACGGTAAGCGCGCATTTAAGCACGAGGACGGCGAACCAGTGCAATGCCTGCGCCGATTAGCGCACCCACTGCACCCCACATAATCATTAAAAACATTCGACGCGGACTATCGCGTTTTATGGGCTCTTCCGGGGTCCGCAAATAGCGGTAGGTCTGAAAACGCACGGCGAGTTTCGGCCCGATAGACAGCGTGTTAAGCATCGCTTTATTTTGGTCATAACTCAGGTCGAAACTTGGCCCGCTGGCGCGTAAATTCTCCAGCCGCGCCTGTAACATTGGCCGCCCCAGCAAGAACAACTCCGAATCCGGCAATTGTTCGGAAGGCGTGGTGGTTTTCGCCTGATCGATGCCCTGCTGTTGTGCAATCTTTAACGCCTGCTCAACGCTATGTATTTGCCGTTGGTAGACTGCCGTGGCGACTTCCTCCTGGCGCTGAACCTGGGCGCTCAACTGCTGCGCTCGCGCTGCCCACGCGCCTTTTAACTCAGCGTTCAAATGTGATGCCGCTCGTTCACTGGCAAACGCAACATACTGGCGTAAGAGGTTATTCGCATCAGGCGCGGTTTCTGCCACCAGCTTGACGCTATCGCTAATATTTTTGGTCGCATCGGCTGGCGTAAACTGGATGTTGTTAATCATCTCATCCAGTAACACCGCGTCTTTTCTGGCATTACCGCTTTTATGGTGATCGTAATAATCGGTCTGTAACCAGAAATCACGCCGCGTATCCCACGAGGAGAGTTGCATAACAAACTCTTGATAAGCCTCATCCATGATTGTCGGCTCAGGCGCGGCAACCGCCAGCGTGTTATTACTGGCATCAAGATTGCGCAGAAATTGTTGTTGTGAATAGAACCCACCCAGCATATTTACCGTTGGACGATCGGTAATTGCCGTGGCGCTCCACTCCTGCTTCACCACCAGCGACCATAAATAAGCAACCACGACAAACAGCAGCGCCAACCCAATAATCCAGCGCTTTCCTCGCCATAAGGTGTAACAGAGTCCGCGAATATCCAGCTCGTTATCCACATAGGTAGAGGTCATAAACAAGGTATCCTTTTAAGGCTATCCAAAGGTCTTACGGTATTTTGTTTTCATTAGCATTACGCAAACGACGTTTGATGCGTTTCACCATCCGTGCAACGCGCCATGCGCGTTTCAGGCAGTAGCCGTATAACAAAAAAGCGAACAAAAAGAGCACCAGCATGACCCACTCGGGAATAAATGCCAGATACTCTCCCAGCACCCCGACGCCCGCCAGCAAGGCAGCTGCCAGCGTGATCAGAAGGAATGCCTGACGAGAGGTGAAACCGGCCCGCATAATTAAATGGTGGATATGCTGGCGATCGGCAGAGAACGGGCTCATCCCTTTACGCAAACGGCGATACATGATCGCCACCATGTCCATCAACGGAATGGCAATTAGCCATAACGCGGTAACTGGCGTAATCGGATGACTCTGCCCTTGTGTCGTCTCCAGGAGGATCCAGATAATGGTAAAACCAATCAGCGTGCTGCCCGCATCGCCCATAAACACTTTATACCGTTTACCGAATATACCAAGGTTCAACATGATGTAAGGCAGGGTGGCGGCAATCATCGCAAAACACCACACGGCAAGACTGGGCTGCCCATCAAAATAAAGAATGATGCCCATGGCAGCAAAGGTCACACAGGAGAGACCGCCCAGCAAACCATCAATACCGTCCACCATGTTAAAGGCGTTAATCGCCGCCCAAACGGCAAACAGCGTCAATACATAGCCAAACGGGCCGACGATGAGCTCGACCGGGCCAATAATAAACCCCAGACTCAGTAAATAGAGTTTACCGACTGACATCATCACGATGGCGATACCGGCTTGTACCACCGCGCGAAACTTCACGCTAATATCAAAGCGATCGTCCAATGCGCCAACCAGTACCAGCACCCCGGCGCAGAACAAATACAGTATTGCATGCGGGACATAATAATTAGTGATGGCGAAGGTAAAGCAGATTCCGGCATAAACGGAAATGCCGCCAACCAGCGGAATCAATCCCTGGTGACGTTTTCGATAGTTTGGTTTATCAACCAAACCTATTTTTTTGGCTGCCTTACGAGCAAAAAAGAGAAAGGCCAGTGAAAAAAGGAAGATTAAAGCAAGCTCGGTACTCATATTGAGTAAGTTCACATTAACAGCTCTCAGCTAAGAATCTGAATAACTATAAGCAATTATTATGCCCAATTGATTATCCGAAATCTGAATTCTGCCAAACTACCGGGTTAACCGCTGTTTTTTTGTGCAAACAAGCATGCAACCCAGGCAGTTATGACCGCAGTCTATTTTGTACTCCTGAAACTCATTAATCGTATAGCCCGAAAACGAAAAACGCCACGTCTAAGCGTGGCGTTACCCGAGTTTTCTTGCTTTGTCAGACGATTAAATCACAACCGACCGGTTATGTGCTCAGATTATGAGCGTTTCATCATATCAAAGAACTCATCATTGGTTTTGGTCATCGCCAATTTATTGATGAGGAACTCCATCGCATCGATTTCGCCCATTGGGTGAATAATCTTACGCAGAATCCACATTTTCTGCAGCTCTTCCTGCGAGGTCAGCAACTCTTCTTTACGGGTACCAGAACGGTTGTAATCAATCGCCGGGAAAACGCGTTTTTCAGCGATCTTACGCGCCAGGTGCAACTCCATGTTGCCGGTCCCTTTAAATTCTTCATAGATAACTTCATCCATTTTCGAACCGGTATCAACCAACGCGGTTGCGATAATGGTCAGGCTACCGCCCTCTTCCACGTTACGCGCGGCGCCAAAGAAGCGTTTTGGACGGTGTAAGGCGTTCGCATCCACACCACCGGTCAATACTTTACCGGATGCCGGTACGACGGTGTTGTAGGCACGCGCCAAACGGGTAATAGAATCAAGCAGGATGATGACGTCTTTCTTGTGTTCGACCAGACGTTTTGCTTTCTCGATTACCATCTCCGCCACCTGCACGTGACGTGATGCGGGCTCATCAAAGGTAGAAGCCACAACTTCACCTTTCACCAGACGCTGCATCTCGGTTACTTCTTCCGGACGTTCGTCAATCAGCAACACCATCAATACGCAGTCAGGATGGTTATATGCGATGCTCTGCGCAATATTTTGCAGCAGCATGGTTTTACCGGCTTTCGGCGGAGCAACAATCAGCCCACGCTGGCCGCGACCAATCGGCGACGCCAGATCCAGTACGCGCGCGGTTAAATCTTCAGTTGAACCGTTACCCCGTTCCATACGCAGACGTGAATTTGCGTGCAACGGCGTTAAGTTTTCGAACAGAATCTTACTACGCGCGTTCTCTGGCTTGTCATAGTTAACTTCATTAACTTTCAGCAGGGCAAAGTAACGCTCGCCCTCTTTCGGCGGACGGATTTTACCTGAAATGGTGTCACCCGTACGGAGGTTAAAGCGACGAATTTGGCTGGGGGAAACGTAGATGTCATCAGGGCCGGCGAGGTAGGAACTGTCTGCGGAGCGAAGGAAACCAAATCCATCCTGCAGTATTTCCAGCACGCCATCGCCGAAAATATCTTCGCCGCTTTTCGCATGTTGTTTAAGGATGGCGAAGATAATGTCCTGTTTGCGCATACGCGCCAGGTTTTCCAGCCCCATATTTTCGCCGAGAGTAATCAGCTCAGAAACCGGCGTATTTTTTAATTCGGTAAGATTCATAATGGTGGGTTCTTAAACTCGGGGTAAATCTCGAAATGTTTGTCGTGAATGGTATGGCAAATGTTCTATGCCTGTTAGTGGCACTGTTTCCGTGGTCCACTCGACGATCTTGGGCAGGAAATGCCGATCAGGAAACGAGAAGACGGATGGAACATTATGCCGGAAAAAAGTGATGCTAACCGTCAGATTGCTGAAACGCTGTATCAATCGCAACATCAACAGGATTCGATTCAACAAGGGAAACAAACTACAGGTAAGTTCGTAATGCAGTGATAGTAACTTAGCACGCTTAATGTCGGGCGTCTAGCGGTCTGGTAAAAATTAACCATTAATTGACCGCCAGCGCCGACAGGGCAAGAACCCTTAGCCAAGGTTGGCGTTCAGGAACTCTTTCAACTGCCCTTTAGAAAGCGCGCCAACTTTGGTTGCCGCCACTTCACCATTTTTAAACAGCAGCAGCGTCGGAATACCACGGATGCCGTACTTCGGCGCGGTGCCGGGGTTTTCATCGATGTTCAGTTTGGCGATAGTCAGCTTACCGTCATATTCTTCAGCGACTTCGTCCAGAATGGGGGCAATCATTTTACATGGCCCACACCACTCCGCCCAAAAATCTACCAGCGTCAAACCCTCGGCTTTTAGTACCTTAGTTTCGAAGCTGTCATCGGTCAGGTGAATAATTTTATCGCTGCTCATGTCTTACTCCACAAGATTATGCCTGGCTGGTTGGCGTAAAATCTGCCAACTTAGGTTGACTTTATTTCACCGGATACGCTTTCGTAAAGCAATAGTTAGCTGATATTCTACCACACTATGAGCAAAACACACTTAACCGAA
Source organism: Paramixta manurensis (assembly GCF_013285385.1). Taxonomy (NCBI): domain Bacteria; kingdom Pseudomonadati; phylum Pseudomonadota; class Gammaproteobacteria; order Enterobacterales; family Erwiniaceae; genus Paramixta; species Paramixta manurensis. The sequence continues at coordinate 4,521,160 of NZ_CP054212.1, forward strand.
CAGAAGTTTTCCGACTTCGCCCTGCACCCACAGGTGATTGAAGCCCTTGAAAAGAAAGGGTTTCATAACTGTACGCCTATCCAGGCGTTGGCATTACCTTTTACGCTCGCTGGTCGCGATGTAGCAGGTCAGGCGCAAACCGGTACCGGTAAAACGATGGCGTTTCTAACGTCAACGTTCCATCATCTTCTTACTCACCCTGCGGCGGAAGGCCGCCAGGTGAACCAACCTCGCGCATTAATTATGGCTCCAACGCGCGAACTGGCAGTGCAAATTCACGCTGATGCCGAACCCTTGGCGCAGGCTACCGGTTTGAAAATTGGCTTAGCCTACGGCGGTGACGGCTACGATAAACAGTTAAAAGTGCTGGAGAGCGGAGTAGATATTCTGATCGGCACTACCGGCCGGTTGATCGACTACGCCAAACAGAATCACATTAACCTTGGCGCCATTCAGGTTGTGGTGTTAGATGAAGCCGACCGTATGTTTGATCTTGGCTTTATTAAAGATATTCGTTGGATTTTCCGTCGGATGCCTGCATCCAATCAACGCTTAAGCATGCTGTTTTCCGCAACGTTGTCGTATCGCGTACGCGAGCTAGCCTTCGAACATATGAATAATGCGGAATATGTTGAAGTCGAGCCGGAGCAAAAAACCGGTCATCGTATTCAAGAAGAGCTTTTCTACCCTTCCAATGAAGAGAAAATGCGCTTATTGCAAACGTTGATTGAAGAAGAGTGGCCGGATCGCGCAATTATTTTCGCCAATACTAAACACCGCTGTGAAGATATCTGGGGCCATTTGGCCGCCGATGGGCATCGCGTCGGCTTGCTGACCGGCGATGTGGCGCAGAAAAAACGTCTACGTATTCTTGATGATTTCACCAAAGGGGATGTCGACATTTTGGTGGCGACCGATGTTGCCGCGCGTGGCCTGCATATTCCGGCGGTAACGCACGTGTTTAACTACGACCTGCCTGACGATCGTGAAGACTATGTACACCGTATTGGTCGTACCGGTCGCGCGGGCGCCAGCGGGCACTCTATCAGTCTGGCTTGTGAAGAGTACGCGCTGAACCTGCCCGCTATTGAAGAGTATATTGGTCACAATATTCCGGTCAGCAAATACAACAGCGAAGCATTGATGGATGATTTGCCGCCGCCGAAGCGTCTGACGCGTAATCGTTCGGGTAACGGCCCGCGTCGAGGTGGCAATCCTAATCGTCGCGGCGGCGCGCCACGTAACAACAACCGTAAACGTCCGGGTTGAGTTTGCCATGCTAAGCGCGTCATCTCTTTATGCTGCGATTGATTTAGGTTCTAACAGCTTTCACATGCTGGTGGTGCGCGAAGTGGCGGGCAGTATTCAAACCATAGCGCGCATTAAGCGCAAAGTTCGGTTGGCGGCGGGGCTAAATAGCCATAACCAGCTTTCAATCGAGGCGATGGAGCGTGGCTGGCAGTGTCTGAAACTCTTTGCGGAGCAGTTACAGGACATTCCTGCGGACCAAATTCGTGTCGTTGCCACCGCGACGTTACGTCTGGCGGCAAATGCCAATGAGTTTCTCGGCAACGCACAAACCATTTTGGGCTGTCCGATTAATGTCATTAGCGGCGAAGAAGAGGCGCGTTTAATTTATCAAGGCGTGGCGCATACCACCGGCGGTTCCGACCAACGTTTAGTGGTAGATATTGGCGGCGGCAGTACCGAACTGGTCACCGGCAATGGCGCACATGCTACTGAATTATTCAGTCTTTCAATGGGTTGCGTCACCTGGCTTGAGCGTTATTTTAGCGATCGTAATTTGGGCCAGGACAATTTTGAACAAGCTGAACGCGCGGCGCGCACCATTATCCATCCGGTTGCCGATGCGCTACGCGCGCAGGGTTGGCAAGTTTGCGTCGGTGCTTCCGGCACCGTGCAAGCGCTACAGGAAATTATGGTGGCGCAAGGCATGGATGAGCGTATTACACTCAGCAAATTGCAGCAGTTGAAACAACGCGCAATTCAGTGCGGTAAGCTGGAAGAACTGGAGATTGATGGGCTAACGCTAGAACGTGCGCTGGTTTTCCCCAGTGGCCTGGCCATTTTGATCGCCATTTTTCAGGAACTCAATATTGAGAGCATGACGTTAGCCGGCGGCGCGCTTCGTGAAGGGCTGGTATACGGCATGTTACACCTGCCCGGCGATCGCGATATTCGCCAACGCACCTTGCAGAATGTTCAACGTCGCTTCGCGATTGATGCCGGGCAAGCGGAACGCGTGCGTCAGCTAGCGGCACACTTTCTTCATCAGGTCGATCAGGCATGGTCGCTGGATGAACGATGTCGCGAACTGCTGGAAAGTGCTTGCCTGATTCATGAAATCGGCCTCAGCGTTGATTTCAAACTTGCCCCCCAACACGCCGCCTATTTAGTTCGTCATCTCGACCTGCCCGGTTTTACTCCCGCGCAAAAAAAATTACTGGCAACGTTGCTGCAAAACCAGAGTAACAGCATCGATCTTCCGCTATTAAGCCAGCAAAATGCCGTTCCACCGCGCATGGCCGAGCGGATGTGCCGTTTGTTACGCTTAGCGATTATTTTCGCCAGCCGACGCTGTGACGATGCGTTACCGGCGCTACATTTGCTGGCACACGATGATACGCTAACCATTACCCTGCCTGCTGGCTGGCTGGAAGCGCACCCGTTGCGGGCTGAACTGCTGGAGCAAGAGAGCCTGTGGCAAAGCTATGCACACTGGACGCTGACATTTATCTGATGGCTGGATAAGCGCGAGAAACCACGCTACGAATTATTTTTCGCCTTATCCAACATTGCACGTAAGCCAGCTACCCGGCTTTGACCGGTCTTCATTCGCTCTTCCGCGCTAACCACTTTACGCTCCGTTTCCCACAGTAAATCATCCTGTGGCAGTTCCAGCAAAAAGCGGCTGGGCTCCGGGCGCACCATTTCTCCATATTGACGACGTTCGCGACATAGGGTGAAAGTTAGCTCTTTTTGCGCACGAGTGATGCCCACGTAGGCTAGCCGACGCTCTTCTTCAACGTTGTTTTCATCAATACTGCTTTGATGGGGTAACAGACCCTCTTCCATACCGACCAGATAGACATAGGGGAACTCAAGACCTTTGGAAGCGTGCAACGTCATCAATTGAACCTGATCAAGATCTTCATCGCTTTCACCGCGCTCCATCATGTCACGCAAGGTAAAACGCGTCACCACTTGCGTTAACGTCATGGGTTCATCCAGTTCGCTGCCTTCCAGCATTTCCGTCATCCACTGGAATAGCGTGTTGACGTTTTTCATCCGCATCTCAGCGGCTTTCGGACTCGGCGACGTTTCAAACAACCAGCTTTCATAATCAATGCCACGAATGAGATCGCGCACCGCCATAACCGGCTCGCGTTCCGCCTGTTGCGCCACTGCCTGCAACCACGCGGTAAAACGTTGCAAATTCTCTAACCCGCGCCCGGTCAACGTTTGCCCCAACCCAACATCAAAGCTTGCCGTAAACAGGCTCTTATTGCGCTGATTGGCCCATTCGCCCAGTTTTTGCAACGTCGCGGGTCCAATTTCCCGGCGGGGCGTATTAATGATACGTAAAAAGGCGCTATCGTCATCAGGGTTGGTTAAGACTCGCAGATACGCCAACAGATCTTTGATCTCCGGACGCGAGAAGAAAGAGGTGCCGCCAGAGATCCGGTAGGGAATACGGTTCTGCATCAGCATTTTTTCAAATACGCGGGATTGATGGTTACCGCGATACAGAATGGCATAATCTTTATACTGGGTTTTATTGATAAAATGGTGCGCAATAAGCTCGCCAGTGACCCGTTCGGCCTCATGATCTTCATGATTGGCGGTGACCACTTTTAATTCCGCACCATAACCCAGTTCAGAGAACAGCCGCTTTTCAAACACATGCGGATTGTTGGCGATCAATATATTCGCTGCTTTCAGGATACGTTCTGATGAGCGATAGTTCTGCTCCAGCTTTATCACCTGAAGCGCCGGAAAATCCTCTTTCAATAACACCAAATTTTGCGGGCGCGCCCCGCGCCAGGAATAAATCGACTGATCATCATCACCAACCACGGTGAAACGCGCACGCGCGCCCACCAGCAGTTTCACCAGTTCATACTGGCTGGTGTTGGTATCTTGATACTCATCCACCAGCAAATAACGAATGCGTTGCTGCCAGCGCTCGCGCACTTCTGGGTTGCGTTGCAGCAACAACGTCGGCAATAAAATCAAATCATCGAAATCGAGCACGTTGCAGGACTTTAAATGCGTGTCATACAACCCGTAACAGTGGGCAAAAATCGTATCGCGCTCAGAGCCTGCCAGCGCGGCGGCAGCGGACGGATCGACCAGATCGTTTTTCCAATTAGAAATGGTCGAAACTAACTGTTGTAATAGGTTTTTGTCATTTTCCAGCCACTGCTCGGTTAGATCTTTGAGCAGCGCCATTTGATCCTGATCGTCAAACAGCGAGAAGTTAGATTTCATCCCTAACGCTGCATATTCACGCTTAATAATTTCCAGACCGAGCGTATGAAAAGTGGAAATCATCAACCCACGCGCCTCTTTACGCCCCAACGTTTGCGCGACGCGCTCCTTCATCTCACGCGAGGCTTTGTTGGTAAAGGTTACCGCCGCAATATGACGCGCCTGATAGCCACATTCGCGGATTAAGTGGGCAATTTTGTTGGTGATGACCCGAGTCTTACCAGAGCCCGCGCCCGCCAGTACCAGACAAGGGCCGGTAACAAATTCGACGGCGTGTTGTTGACTCGGGTTTAAGCGCATAACGGACTCGGTGAAAAGAGGGAGGGTTGAATAACAGCGTGGTAGTATAGCCAGCAGTATACACACGACTCAAGGTACCATCATGGCAAAAACCGCAGCAGCAATGCATATCCTTGTTAAGGAAGAGAAACAAGCGCGCGATATTCTTGAACAATTGCAAAAGGGCGCCGATTTCGAAAAACTGGCGAAAAAACACTCCACCTGCCCTTCTGGCCGTAAAGGCGGTCATTTAGGTGAATTTAAGCAGGGCGCGATGGTGCCAGCGTTTGACAAAGTTGTGTTCTCTTGTCCGTTGCTGGAGCCCTATGGCCCACTGCATACCCAATTCGGTTACCACATTATCAAAGTGTTATACCGTAATTAAAAAAGGCGCCGTTAGGCGCCTTTTTCGACTCGCGTTATCGGGCGATAACTGTCGCCCGATTTTAGATTAACCAGCAACCGCAATGCGTTTCATATCGGTCATATAACCGCGCAGTTTACGGCCCACTTCTTCGATCGGATGCTGACGAATAGCTTCGTTAACATCGCGCAGTTGTGCGTTATCCACGGTGGTTGCCGCTACAGGTTTACCTAAATCTCCCGCTTGTAAGGTACCCATAAACTCTTTCAGCAACGGTACCGCCGCATAAGAGAACAGATAGTTGCCGTATTCAGCGGTATCAGAAATAACCACGTTCATCTCATACAGGCGCTTACGGGCGATGGTATTGGCGATCAGCGGCAGCTCATGCAGGGATTCATAGTAAGCGGACTCTTCGATAATGCCCGCATCCACCATGGTTTCGAACGCCAGTTCAACGCCAGCTTTTACCATCGCGATCATCAACACGCCTTGATCGAAATACTCCTGCTCAGCGATTTTCCCTTCGAACTGTGCTGCGGTTTCGAAGGCGGTTTTGCCCGTTTCTTCACGCCAGGTCAGCAATTTCTTATCATCATTCGCCCAGTCAGCCATCATACCGGAAGAGAACTCACCGGAAATGATGTCATCCATATGTTTCTGGAACAGCGGCGCCATGATCCCTTTCAGTTGTTCAGAAAGCGCAAAGGCGCGCAGTTTCGCCGGGTTGGACAGACGATCCATCATCAGCGTGATGCCGCCCTGCTTCAGCGCTTCGGTCACGGTTTCCCAACCGTACTGAATCAGTTTTTCCGCATAAGCCGGATCGGTACCATCAGCCACCAGCTTGTCGTAACACAGCAGTGAACCGGCCTGCAGCATACCGCACAGGATGGTTTGCTCACCCATCAGGTCAGACTTCACTTCAGCGACGAAAGAGGATTCCAGCACGCCAGCACGATGACCACCGGTAGCCGCCGCCCAGGCTTTCGCAATCGCCATCCCTTCACCTTTCGGATCGTTTTCCGGGTGAACAGCGATCAGCGTCGGAACACCAAAACCACGTTTGTACTCTTCACGCACTTCGGTGCCGGGACATTTTGGCGCAACCATTACCACGGTAATATCTTTACGGATGGTTTCGCCGACTTCTACGATGTTAAAACCGTGCGAATAACCCAGCGCTGCGCCATCTTTCATCAGCGGCTGAACGGCATTCACTACCGAAGAGTGCTGTTTGTCCGGCGTCAGGTTAACGACCAGATCGGCCTGCGGAATCAGCTCTTCATAGGTGCCGACTTTGAAACCGTTTTCTGTCGCTTTACGCCATGAAGCACGTTTCTCTGCAATGGCTTCCGCACGCAGGGCATAAGCAATATCCAGCCCGGAATCACGCATATTGAGGCCTTGGTTAAGCCCTTGCGCGCCACAGCCAACAATGACGACTTTTTTACCTTTCAGGTAGCTTGCTTCGTCAGCAAATTCCGCGCGTGACATGAAGCGACATTTACCTAATTGCGCTAACTGCTGGCGCAGGTTTAAGGTGTTGAAATAGTTAGCCATGGATGCTCCGCTATAAAGTTGTGTTTGCCATTGTTCTGTCGGTAAATGCGTGACTCGCCTTACCCTGAATTTTCCCCATCATATGACAGGAAATGCGTTGCTTAAATTGATATATTAACAACGTGACATTGCAATTACTGCAACGTAAAAATGAGGCCCGCATCGCATGGATTTACGTGACTTGAAATTGTTTCTTCATTTGGCGGAAAGCCGGCACTTTGGGCGTACCGCACGTGCCATGCATGTCAGCCCTTCCACGCTGTCACGCCAGATTCAGCGGCTGGAAGAAGACCTCGGTCAAAGCCTATTTCTGCGTGATAACCGTACCGTCACGCTAACCGAAGCGGGTGAGAGCCTGCGCCTGTTTGCTCAACAAACGTTGTTGCAGTACCAACAATTACGTCATGCTATTGGGCAAAATGGCCCTTCACTCAGCGGCGAACTCCGTCTGTTCTGTTCGGTAACCGCCGCCTATAGCCACCTGCCGCCGATTTTGGACCGTTTTCGCGCTGAGCATCCTCTGGTTGAAATCAAGCTGACAACCGGCGATGCGGCCGATGCTGTCGAAAAAGTGCAATCCGCAGAGGCTGATTTAGCCATTTCCGGGCGACCAGAAGCGCTGCCCGCCAGCATTGATTTCGCTTCGCTCGGGCACATTTCATTAATCCTGATCGCCCCCGCGCTCCCCTGCCCGGTGCGCTCTCAGGCAACGGAAGCACAGCCCGACTGGGCACAGACCCCTTTTATCCTCCCAGAGCAAGGGCCGGTAAGACGACGCATTGACGCTTGGTTTCGTCGGCATCGCATCGTTAACCCATTGATTTACGCCACGGTAGGCGGACATGAAGCGATGGTTTCGATGGTCGCGCTAGGCTGTGGGGTAGCGTTACTGCCTGATATCGTGCTGGAGAATAGCCCGGAACCGGTGCGCAATCGCGTGTTAGTGCTGGATAATGCGGAACCCGGCGCGCCCTTTGAACTCGGAGTTTGCGTGCAGAAAAAGCGGCTCAATGAGCCGCTGATTGATGCTTTCTGGCAATTACTGTAATGACTGACCGGCGAGGAAAAAACGAAACGCCGGGTTACAGGTTTCATCGTGGAAATCATAACCCAAATCGGTTAGGTGCTCTTCAAACCGCGGCTCATTATCACCGAGCTCAAATGCAGCCAACACACGGCCATAATCAGTACCATGGCTGCGGTAATGGAACAGCGAAATGTTCCAATGCGTCCCGAGCGTTTGTAAGAACTTCAGCAACGCGCCTGGCGCTTCCGGGAATTCAAAGCTGAATAATCGCTCTCGCAATGGCTTTGAGGGCCGCCCACCCACCATGTAACGCACATGGAGTTTAGCCATCTCATCATCGGAAAGGTCAACAACCTTGTAGCCGTCGCCGGTTAACTGCGCGATGATCTCAGCACGCTCCTCAAGACCGCGCGTTAAACGAACGCCGACAAAAATGCAGGCATTGTCGGCATCAGCATAGCGATAGTTAAACTCCGTGACCGCCCGCCCGCCAAGGATCTGACAAAACTTCAAAAAACTGCCTTGTTGTTCCGGAATGGTGACCGCCAGCAGCGCTTCACGTTGTTCTCCCAGCTCACAGCGCTCGGACACGTAGCGCAGACCATGGAAGTTAACATTGGCGCCGGATAAGATATGCGCCAGCCGCTCACCTTTGATGTCATGCTGCTGAATGTATTTTTTCATCCCCGCCAGCGCCAGCGCGCCAGAGGGTTCGGCAACCGCTCGCACATCTTCGAACAGATCTTTCATCGCCGCGCAAATCGCGTCGCTATCGACGGTTACGATGTCATCAAGGTATTCCTGACATAAACGAAACGTCTCATTGCCGATACGTTTCACCGCTACACCTTCGGCGAACAACCCCACACGCGGCAAATCCACCGGCTGCCCGGCATCCAGCGCCGCCTTCAGGCATGCTGAATCTTCCGCTTCAACCGCAATGACTTTAATTTGTGGCATTAACTGTTTAATTAACACCGCCACACCGGCGGCCAGGCCGCCGCCGCCGACCGGAACAAACACTCGATCAATATGTGCATCCTGCTGTAAAAGCTCCATCGCTAGCGTCCCTTGTCCGGCGATCACCGCCGGGTGGTCGAACGGCGGAACAAAGGTATATCCCTGCTGTTCCGCCAGTTCGATGGCCTTCGCTTTGGCTTCGTCAAAGTTGGCGCCAAACAGATAAGCCTCACCGCCAAACGCCCGCACAGCATCAACCTTGATATCCGCAGTCGTCACCGGCATCACAATTAGAGACTTAATCCCCAGTTTGCTGGCCGATAGCGCCACGCCCTGAGCGTGATTTCCCGCCGATGCAGTAACGACGCCGCGCGCTTTTTGCTCTTCGTTCAACCCGGCGATCATCGCGTAAGCGCCACGCAGTTTGAAACTGTGCACGGGCTGACGATCCTCACGCTTTACCAAAATGGTATTGCCGAGCCGCGATGAAATTTTTTCCATTTTCTGGAGTGGCGTCACTTGCGCCACTTCATATACTGGGGAACGCAGCACCGCGCGCAGATATTCTGCGCCGCACGGTGCATCGGGTAGCGGTTGAGACTCAGCCATAGTTAGCCTCCCAGCTTACTCTTATCACGTACCGCGCCTTTATCCGCGCTGGTCGCCAGTGAAGCGTAAGCACGCAACGCGAAGGAAACCTGACGCTGACGAGCGTGCGGCGTATAAGCAGCTTCGCCACGCGCCTCTTCGGCTTCACGGCGCGCATGCAGTTCGTTATCCGGCACGTCAAGTTTGATGCCGCGGTTCGGAATATCGATATCGATCATATCGCCATCTTTCACCAATGCGATGGTGCCGCCGCTTCCTGCTTCCGGCGAAGCATGCCCGATAGATAACCCCGAGGTACCGCCGGAGAAACGACCATCGGTAATCAATGCACAGCTTTTACCAAGGCCCATTGATTTCAGATAAGTAGTCGGATAGAGCATTTCTTGCATGCCCGGCCCACCTTTCGGCCCTTCATAACGAATCACCACCACGTCACCAGCCACCACTTTACCGCCGAGAATCGCTTCAACCGCATCTTCCTGGCTTTCGTAAACTTTGGCCGGACCACGGAAAGTCAGACTCTCTTTATCCACGCCTGCGGTTTTAACAATACAGCCGTCTTCCGCCAGGTTGCCGTACAGCACCGCCAGGCCACCGTCTTGGCTGAAGGCGAATTCGCGCGAGCGGATACAACCGTCTTGCCGATCATCATCCAGCGTGTCCCAACGACAATCTTGTGAAAACGCCTGGGTGGTACGGATACCTGCCGGACCAGCGCGGAACATCTTTTTCACCGCCTCATCTTTGGTCAGCATAATGTCGTACTGATCCAGAGTTTCACGCAGGCTTTGACCGAGAATGTTACGAACATTGCTATGCATTAGACCCGCACGATCCAACTCGCCGAGAATACCGATGACGCCACCAGCACGATGCACATCTTCCATATGATATTTTTGCGTGCTTGGCGCCACCTTACAGAGATGCGGCACTTCACGAGACAGGCGATCGATATCGGAAATATTGAAGTCCACTTCGCCTTCTTGCGCAGCAGCCAACAGGTGCAGAACCGTATTCGTCGATCCCCCCATGGCGATATCCAGCGTCATCGCATTCTCAAACGCGGCTTTGTTGGCAATATTGCGCGGCAGGGCGCTTTCATCATCCTGTTCGTAGTAACGCTTGGTCAGGCCAACAATGCGCTTACCCGCGTTGATGAACAGATCCTTACGATCGGCGTGGGTCGCTAACAGTGAGCCGTTACCCGGCTGCGATAAACCGAGCGCCTCGGTCAGGCAGTTCATTGAGTTGGCAGTAAACATCCCGGAACAGGAGCCGCAAGTTGGGCAGGCAGAGCGCTCAATTTGTTCGCTGTCCGCATCGCTGACATTGGGGTTCGCCCCCTGAATCATGGCGTCAACTAAATCCAACTTGATAATTTTATCGGAAAGTTTGGTCTTACCGGCTTCCATCGGGCCGCCGGACACAAAAATAACCGGAATGTTTAGGCGCAGCGCCGCCATCAGCATACCCGGGGTGATTTTGTCACAGTTGGAAATGCAAACCATCGCATCGGCACAGTGGGCATTTACCATGTACTCGACCGAATCGGCGATCAGTTCACGCGACGGCAGGGAATACAGCATACCGCCATGGCCCATCGCGATACCGTCATCCACGGCAATGGTGTTGAACTCTTTCGCAACGCCGCCAGAGGCTTCAATTTGCTCAGCGACCAGTTTTCCCAAGTCACGCAGGTGAACGTGCCCCGGAACGAATTGGGTAAAGGAGTTAACGACGGCGATAATCGGTTTGCCAAAATCATCGTCGGTCATTCCTGTCGCGCGCCACAGCGCACGGGCTCCGGCCATATTACGGCCATGCGTGGTGGTGGCAGAACGGTACTTAGGCATGCTCGGTTACTCCAGTTTGAATAAGTGTGCGGGCTTCATTCGACGCCCGCTTAGAATGTTTTTATGGATTTACCGGATCCAGCCAGCCCCATTTATCTTCGGTCTCGCCGGTGAATAAGCCGAAGAAAGCTTGCTGAATACGTTTGGTGACCGGGCCACATTTGCCCGCGCCAACCTGAATACCGTCGACGCTGCGAACCGGGGTGATTTCCGCCGCGGTACCCGACATAAATACCTCATCCGCCAGGTAGAGTGACTCGCGTGATAGCACTTGCTCACGCACTTCAATCCCCAGATCTTGCGCCAGTTTGATAATCGCGTCGCGGGTGATGCCCGGCAATGCTGAAGAAGTAAATGGCGGCGTGAACAGAATGCCATCTTTCACTTCGAACAGGTTCTCACCGGCTCCCTCGGAGATGTAGCCCTGCGTATCCAGCGCGATACCTTCTTGATAACCATGACGGCGTGCTTCGCTACCCACTAACAAGGAGGAGAGATAGTTACCGCCCGCTTTTGCCGCAGTCGGTAGCGTGTTTGGCGCCACACGGTTCCAGGAAGAAACCATCGCGTCGATACCTTGCTCCAGCGCTTCGGCGCCAAGATAGGCTCCCCATGGGAAGGCGGCGATAATCACATCAGTGTTGTAGCCATCCGGCGGATTAACGCCGAGCCCAACATCACCAACAAAGACCAGCGGGCGGATATACGCGCTTTTTAGATTGTTTTTACGCAGCGTCGAACGACAGGCTTCCATCAATTCATCCACGCTGTAGCTCACCGGGAAGCGATAAATTTTTGCAGAGTCACGCAGGCGTTGCATATGTTCACGATGGCGGAAGACTACCGGACCTTTGTGCGAGTCGTAGCAACGGACGCCTTCGAAAACCGAAGTACCGTAGTGCAGCGCGTGGGACATGACGCTAACTTTTGCCTCTTCCCACTTAACCATCTCGCCATTGAACCAAATGTAGTCTGCTTTCTTCGTCGTCATTCTTATTTCCTTTCGCGACTATGCGCGGATTTGTTGTGATGTCTGTGCTTGGATCTGGACGCATGCAACGTCCATTAATTTGCTTAACTGCGTTGACAGTAAATCGACTGAGCGTTGGCTGGCAACGGTCATTTCAATATTTATATTGTCGGCATTGGCTACCGATGCCATGTTCATTGAACAAACCTGGAACCCACGGTGGCGTACCACACGTAAAATGCGTTCTAATATTTCAGGTCGGAAGCGCGCTTCAATAGACAATTGGTGCTGATTCATGAGGTTTTCTCCATCATATGAGCGTTACTGGCACCGGGCGGTACCAGCGGCCAGACGTTTTCATGTTCATCAATAGCAACATGCAGCATGTAAGGCCCTTCGCTGTTCAGCAGAGCGTCTAATGCGGCGTCGACCTGATCTTTACGGGTGATGCGCTGGCCGGGGATCTCGAATGCGCTGGCCAGCGTAATAAAATCGGGATTATCAGAAAGATTTGTTTCACTGTAGCGTTCTGAGAAAAACAGTTGCTGCCACTGTCGAACCATCCCCAGGCGCTGGTTATCCAGTAATACGATTTTTACCGGTAAGCGTTTGCGTTTAATGGTTCCCAACTCCTGAACATTCATCATAAAAGAGCCATCGCCTGAGACACAGATAACCGTATCCTCAGGACGTGCGACTTGCGCGCCAATTGCTGCCGGTAAACCAAACCCCATGGTGCCTAAGCCGCTGGATGTGAGGAAATTTTCCGGCGCGCTAAAACGCATATGTTGAGCGGCCCACATTTGGTGTTGGCCTACATCAGTGGTAACCACCGCGTTATCCGCTTTTCGTTCAGAGAGCTGCTTCAGAAATAATGGCGCATAAATGGCCTCGCCTGGGTGATCGTAACGCCAGCCGTGCTGCGCTTTTAAGGCCATGACCTCTTCGCGCCAGGCATTAATTTGCGTTGGCTGGTACATTTCTGGCAGCAGACGGTTCAGATCGCCTTGCAAGGCAATGTGCGCCCGGCGCAGCTTGTGCAGTTCTGCCGGGTCGATATCCAGATGGATAACACTGGCGTGAGGAGCAAAGGTATCCAGCTTACCGGTGACGCGATCATCAAAACGCGCGCCGACCGCAATCAATAAATCACATTGCTGAACGGCAAAATTCGCCGCCTTAGTGCCATGCATCCCCAACATGCCTAAATAGCATGGGTCAGTTGCATCTGGGGCGCCTAATCCTTTCAAGGTTGCGACGGTTGGAATACCGGTTTCTTTGGCAAACGCACGTAACGCAGGAACGGCCTGCGCCATACCGACGCCGCCACCGACATACAAAATCGGTTTTTGGGCTTGCGCCACCATCAATCGCGCCTGCTCTAACCCACTATGGGGATGTTCCGGGACTTCCTCAACCGGCAGCAGGTGAGGAGTCAACTCCCCATTGGCTAACTGAATATCCTTAGGAATATCTACCAAGACCGGCCCGGGACGCCCGGATGTTGCAATCGCGAAGGCTTCAGCCATCACCGATGGCAGCGCCTCAAGTGATTCGACCAAAAAACTGTGTTTGGTGCAGGCCAGCGACAGCCCCAGAACATCAATTTCCTGAAAAGCATCGGTGCCAATAAAGGGAGATGCGACCTGACCGGTAATAGCAACGACCGGCACCGAATCCATCATTGCATCAGCAAGACCGGTGATCAGATTAGTGGCACCCGGGCCAGAGGTAGCGATACAGACGCCAACTTTCCCGGTAGAACGCGCGTAACCGATAGCGGCCATCGCTGCGCCTTGCTCGTGACGGCACAGTAGGTGTTCGACGCCACCATCATATAGCGCGTCGTAAACCGGCATAATTGCGCCACCAGGATAACCGAACACGGTATCAATACCTTGCGCACGTAACGCTTGAACCACCCACTGAGCACCTGTCATTGCTATTCTCCTGCCTCTCGCCGGGAACAACAGTATTTTATGCTACTGTTCATAGTTTGTTCCTCTGTCATTCGCTATTGTTATGTCTGGTCGAAAAAAAACCCCCGGACCTTTCGGTGCGGGGGTTTTTTTGAATTCAGACTTGATTTTTAAGCCTTTCTTTCTCCAAGCGTAGCCCCGCACGGTGTGATAATAATCACCACCACGCTAATCACGACTAGGCTAATCACAGATAGAAGGGCTTTCATTGGCTTTTCAATTTTTCGTTTGTTCGAAGTAATGCCTACAGAGTTATCACAGTTAGGGCTTATAACACAACTTTTTTGATCACTTATTTTTATCAAGGATGCCATCAGGCTGAAAAAAATGATGATTATTCAGTGAATAAGTAAAACCTGAATAATATTCATAACGCACCCGTCGTAATGAATATCTCTCCTTAACGTCTTCATTCGAGGAAGAGCACAAAAATAATAAGATGAAACTTTGCGAAGGAAAAAAGCTTCGAGATACCACGCGATTCGGCAAAGGAGAACTGGTGACACCGTATTGATGTTGGATACTGTAATGAACAAGGAGTGGTTATGACGTTATCTCTCGTCTTTACACGTGCGGCGTTGGGCGTTCAATCGCCCGCCGTCACCGTAGAAGTTCATATTAGCCAGGGTTTGCCTACGTTCTCACTGGTCGGGCTCCCGGAGACTACAGTCAAAGAAGCTCGTGAGCGTGTGCGTAGCGCGATCATTAACAGCGGTTTTTCTTTTCCGGCTAAACGTATCACGGTCAATCTCGCCCCCGCAGACTTGCCTAAAGAAGGCGGACGCTACGATCTTCCCATCGCTATTGCGATTTTGACGGCGTCAGAACAAATTCCCGACGATAAACTGGGGCGTTATGAGTTGATAGGTGAGTTAGCATTGACCGGTGCGTTACGTGGCGTAGAGGGCGCTATCCCGGCCGCCATGGCCGCTTTACAAGCCGGGCGGCAACTTATCCTCGCACAGGATAATGCGGGTGATGTAGGGCTGATTCGTGACGGAGAAAGTCTGGTCGCCAGACATTTGCTGGACGTCTGCGCCTTTTTACAGGATAAAACTACGCTTTCAGCGGCGGTTGCAGAGCAGGAAGTCGCTTCGCAATCCTGCGAGGAATTGAGTGATATTATTGGCCAGGAGCAAGGGAAACGCGCGCTGGAGGTGACGGCGGCAGGAGGGCATAATCTTTTGCTCATCGGGCCACCGGGTACCGGTAAAACAATGCTCGCCCTGCGTCTGCGCGGGTTGATGCCGCCGTTAACCGATCGGGAAGCGTTAGAGTGTGCGGCTATTGCCAGCCTCTCGCATACAACTCCCTCTCGACAGTCTCCCTGGCGACAACGTCCTTTTAGGGCTCCACATCATAGCGCAACTTCCTTTGCGTTGATCGGCGGAGGGAGTCTGCCTCGCCCCGGCGAGATCTCCCTCGCACATAATGGTGTCCTTTTTCTCGATGAGTTGCCCGAGTTTGAACGACGAACGTTGGATGCGCTGCGTGAGCCGATTGAATCTGGCGAAATATCAATTTCGCGAACCCGAGCGAAGGTGACTTGGCCGGCGCAATTTCAACTCATTGCCGCCATGAATCCAAGCCCAACCGGGCACTATCAGGGTCATCATAATCGCAGTTCACCACAGCAAACACTGCGCTACCTTAGCCGACTGTCAGGCCCCTTTCTCGATCGTTTCGATATTTCTCTGGAAATTCCTCTGCTGCCGCCCGGCACGCTGAGTAATCAATCGCAACGGGGGGAATCGAGCCGTGTCGTACAACAACGGGTGGTGGTGGCACGAGAGAAGCAACTGGCACGCAGTGGAAAAATCAATGCCCGCTTAAGTAACAGCGAGATCCAGCGGTGGTGTAACATTTCACCTGAAGATGCGCAGTGGCTGGAGGCGGTATTGAATTCTCTGGAACTTTCAGTTCGCGCCTGGCAGCGCATACTTAAAGTCGCAAGAACGATTGCGGATTTAGCGGGAGAAGATGAGATTAACCGGTTGCATTTGCAGGAAGCGCTTAGCTATCGCGGGATTGATCGCATGCTAGTGTACTTGCATAAGAATCTGGCATAAAAATGGGGCCGTAGCCCCACTCAATTAATCGTCGCTATCTGAATAGTCTTCAACGCCTTCCATCTGCGGCTTGCCGCCTGACAGCGTGTGGAAGCGTTTGGGGCGCTTAATCCGCGTCATATATTTGGACCAGACGCGTTCCGCTTCGGTTTGCGGTTCACGCAGACCACGGCATACTTCAATAAATTGACGCTCTTCTTCCGTCACAGGTTCCCGTTTTGCCAAATCCAGCTCATTGAAAGCATACCCATGACGCTCTAATAGCTGTGCTTCCTTAATGGTGAAATCACCGTGACGAGAAAACCCGCGTGGGTAGTGTTTGTTATCAAAAAAACGATTATTTGTTGCGAAGCTATCCGCCATTTTACACGCTCCTAACTCTTCTATGGCCGTGCTATTTATGGCGCGGAGTATTAGATAGGCTTGACAGCGTGTAAAACAAAACATTTAAATCATTACGACAAACATTTTTTTGGGAGATGGCTGTGGATACGGAATTACTGAAAACCTTTCTTGAAGTGAGCCGGACCCGTCACTTTGGGCGCGCGGCGGAGGCGCTTTATCTGACACAGTCAGCCGTGAGTTTTCGCATTAGGCAGTTAGAAAATCAATTAGGTGTCAATCTCTTTACCCGACACCGGAATAACATCCGCCTAACGTCTGCAGGGGAGCGCCTGCTTCCCTATGCCGAGAGTTTAATGAGTACCTGGCTAATGGCCAAAAAGGAGGTCGCGCATACTCAGCAGCATCACGAACTCTCCATTGGGGCCAGCGCATCATTATGGGAAGCCTATTTAACCCCTTGGTTACAAACGCTTTATCAAAATCGGGAAAGTTTACATCTGGAGGCCCGTATTGCTCAGCGGCATTTGTTGGTAAAGCAGCTTCATGAGCGCCAGCTTGATTTACTCATCACTACTGAAGCACCCAAAATGGATGAACTTACCAGCCAGCAGATAGGGCATATTTCGCTAACGCTGTTTCGTTCGCGTGAGAGTGAGAAACGAGAAAAGTATGATTACATTAAACTGGAATGGGGAGCCGACTTTCATCAGCATGAGAGCTATCTGGCGGGCGCGGATGATGTACCGGTACTGACTACCACTTCAGCGCATTTAACGCGCCAGTTGCTGCATACTACCGGCGCTTGTGCCTTTTTACCGGATACGTGGAGCCGCATCTACTCGGATCTGGTGGTAATTCCGGATACGCCAGTGGCCGTGCGTCCGCTGTATGCCGTGTGGCTGCAGAATAGCGATCAACAGAGCCATATTCGTCAGTTGCTGAAATTTCCGGTGATGACGCAGTAGGCTTGACGGAGTACCACCGATTGTTTGGCGTGGTACTCCTTTGCAGCATTTTGTTTGGTGATGAAGCCGCAGAATTGAGGAATTTTGGGCAAAAAAAATCCTTTGCCTAAGCAAAGGATTGTTTTCTGGCAGGGGCGGAGGGACTCGAACCCCCAACACCCGGTTTTGGAGACCGGTGCTCTACCAATTGAACTACGCCCCTAAATAGGGTGGCGGAACGGACGGGGCTCGAACCCGCGACCCCCTGCGTGACAGGCAGGTATTCTAACCAACTGAACTACCGCTCCACCGATTCTGTACTGGTACCAGCGTCTTCATCGCGCTGATATCAGGTATTTCTCCCGCTCCGCGTCACCGGAGGGTCTTATCTGATGCCTGGCAGTTTATGAATAACGTTCGTTATTCATCCTACGGGCCGTCGCAAGCGACGTTCAGAAGGCTGCGCCTTCTGTCCTACTCTCTTACCGAGTAGTGAACTGCCCCGTAAAAGGTGCAAGGTCCTGGTATTTGATGCCTGGCAGTTCCCTACTCTCGCATGGGGAGACCCCACACTACCATCGGCGCTACGGCGTTTCACTTCTGAGTTCGGCATGGGGTCAGGTGGGACCACCGCGCTAGTGCCGCCAGGCAAATTCTTGCTGCACGGAACGAATATAACGCTCTGCTGCCGCGTTATCCCCCGTTCCCGCAAATTCGTTTATCCGGTAAACTCGCTGAAAATCAAAACCGCGTCTCTCAAGAACGCCTCTGGCGTTGTAAGGTTAAGCCTCACGGGTCATTAGTACCGGTTAGCTCAACGCATCGCTGCGCTTACACATCCGGCCTATCAACGTCGTCGTCTTCAACGTCCCTTCAGGACCCTCAGGGGGTCAGGGAGAACTCATCTCGGGGCAAGTTTCGCGCTTAGATGCTTTCAGCGCTTATCTCTTCCGCATTTAGCTACCGGGCAGTGCCATTGGCATGACAACCCGAACACCAGTGATGCGTCCACTCCGGTCCTCTCGTACTAGGAGCAGCCCCCCTCAGTTCTCCAGCGCCCACGGCAGATAGGGACCGAACTGTCTCACGACGTTCTAAACCCAGCTCGCGTACCACTTTAAATGGCGAACAGCCATACCCTTGGGACCTACTTCAGCCCCAGGATGTGATGAGCCGACATCGAGGTGCCAAACACCGCCGTCGATATGAACTCTTGGGCGGTATCAGCCTGTTATCCCCGGAGTACCTTTTATCCGTTGAGCGATGGCCCTTCCATTCAGAACCACCGGATCACTAAGACCTGCTTTCGCACCTGCTCGCGCCGTCACGCTCGCAGTCAAGCCAGCTTATGCCTTTGCACTAACCTCACGATGTCCGACCGTGATTAGCTGACCTTCGTGCTCCTCCGTTACGCTTTGGGAGGAGACCGCCCCAGTCAAACTACCCACCAGACACTGTCCGCAGCCCGGATTACGGGCCAACGTTAGAACACCAGCCATTAAAGGGTGGTATTTCAAGGGCGGCTCCACGGGAACTGGCGTCCCCGCTTCAAAGCCTCCCACCTATCCTGCACATCAAGGACCAGTGTTCAGTGTCAAGCTGTAGTAAAGGTTCACGGGGTCTTTCCGTCTTGCCGCGGGTACACTGCATCTTCACAGCGAGTTCAATTTCACTGAGTCTCGGGTGGAGACAGCCTGGCCATCATTACGCCATTCGTGCAGGTCGGAACTTACCCGACAAGGAATTTCGCTACCTTAGGACCGTTATAGTTACGGCCGCCGTTTACCGGGGCTTCGATCAAGAGCTTCGCGTTGCCGCTAACCCCATCAATTAACCTTCCGGCACCGGGCAGGCGTCACACCGTATACGTCCACTTTCGTGTTTGCACAGTGCTGTGTTTTTAATAAACAGTTGCAGCCAGCTGGTATCTTCGACTGCCTTCAGCTCCGTGAGCAAGTCACTTCACCTAACGACAGCGTGCCTTCTCCCGAAGTTACGGCACCATTTTGCCTAGTTCCTTCACCCGAGTTCTCTCAAGCGCCTGGGTATTCTCTACCTGACCACCTGTGTCGGTTTGGGGTACGATTTCGTGTTGCCTGATGCTTAGAGGCTTTTCCTGGAAGCTGGGCATTTGTTACTTCAGCGCCGTAGCGCCTCGTCGTCACACCTCAGCGTTAACGGCCTTCCGGATTTACCTGGAACGCCCGCCTACATGCTTAAACCGGGACAACCGTCGCCCGGCTAACATAGCCTTCTCCGTCCCCCCTTCGCAGCAACACCAAGTACGGGAATATTAACCCGTTTCCCATCGACTACGCCTTTCGGCCTCGCCTTAGGGGTCGACTCACCCTGCCCCGATTAACGTTGGACAGGAACCCTTGGTCTTCCGGCGAGCGGGCTTTTCACCCGCTTTATCGTTACTTATGTCAGCATTCGCACTTCTGATACCTCCAGCAGCCCTCACAGGCCACCTTCGACGGCTTACAGAACGCTCCCCTACCCAACAACACTTACGTGTCGCTGCCGCAGCTTCGGTGCATGGTTTAGCCCCGTTACATCTTCCGCGCAGGCCGACTCGACCAGTGAGCTATTACGCTTTCTTTAAATGATGGCTGCTTCTAAGCCAACATCCTGGCTGTCTGGGCCTTCCCACATCGTTTCCCACTTAACCATGACTTTGGGACCTTAGCTGGCGGTCTGGGTTGTTTCCCTCTTCACGACGGACGTTAGCACCCGCCGTGTGTCTCCCGTGATAACATTCTCCGGTATTCGCAGTTTGCATCGGGTTGGTAAGCCGGGATGGCCCCCTAGCCGAAACAGTGCTCTACCCCCGGAGATGAATTCACGAGGCGCTACCTAAATAGCTTTCGGGGAGAACCAGCTATCTCCCGGTTTGATTGGCCTTTCACCCCCAGCCACAAGTCATCCGCTAATTTTTCAACATTAGTCGGTTCGGTCCTCCAGTTAGTGTTACCCAACCTTCAACCTGCCCATGGCTAGATCACCGGGTTTCGGGTCTATACCCTGCAACTTAGCGCCCGGTTAAGACTCGGTTTCCCTACGGCTCCCCTATGCGGTTAACCTTGCTACAGAATATAAGTCGCTGACCCATTATACAAAAGGTACGCAGTCACCCCATAAATGAGGCTCCCACTGCTTGTACGTACACGGTTTCAGGTTCTTTTCACTCCCCTCGCCGGGGTTCTTTTCGCCTTTCCCTCACGGTACTGGTTCACTATCGGTCAGTCAGGAGTATTTAGCCTTGGAGGATGGTCCCCCCATATTCAGACAGGATACCACGTGTCCCGCCCTACTCATCGAGCTCACAGCCAGTGCGCTTTTGTGTACGGGGCTGTCACCCTGTATCGCCGGCCTTTCCGGACCGTTCCACTAACGCACAAGCTGATTCAGGCTCTGGGCTGCTCCCCGTTCGCTCGCCGCTACTGGGGGAATCTCGGTTGATTTCTTTTCCTCGGGGTACTTAGATGTTTCAGTTCCCCCGGTTCGCCTCATGCCACTATGTATTCATGACATGATGATGCACCGAAGTGCACCGGGTTTCCCCATTCGGACATCGCCGGCTATAGCGGTTCATATCACCTTACCGGCGCTTTTCGCAGATTAGCACGTCCTTCATCGCCTCTGACTGCCAGGGCATCCACCGTGTACGCTTAGTCGCTTAACCTCACAACCCACAGGCGTCCTGTGCGTTATGAGCATTTGAGAGACTCGAACGCGCCGCTTTCTTTTCTTATTACGGAGAAAAGAAACAGCACGTCGTTTCAATTTTCAGCTTGTTCCGGATTGTTAAAGAGCAAATATCTCAAACGTGACTCTTGCAAGTCAGCTTTGAGATATAACGGCACGCAACTTTCACTCACATACCAGCAAGTGGCGTCCCCTAGGGGATTCGAACCCCTGTTACCGCCGTGAAAGGGCGGTGTCCTGGGCCTCTAGACGAAGGGGACGTGAAATTTGCTTTACGAATCACCGATTCGTTAATTTCACGTAAGGGCGAGGTTTTTCTTCAGAAAACCGAGCGACATTGTCTTTTGTCGCAGCACCCCCAACGTGTAAACGCCTTGCTCATGACTTCTTATCAGACAATCTGTGTGAGCACTTCGCGGGAAAGTATCTTCAGGTAAGGAGGTGATCCAACCGCAGGTTCCCCTACGGTTACCTTGTTACGACTTCACCCCAGTCATGAATCACAAAGTGGTAAGCGCCCTCCCGAAGGTTAAGCTACCTACTTCTTTTGCAACCCACTCCCATGGTGTGACGGGCGGTGTGTACAAGGCCCGGGAACGTATTCACCGTGGCATTCTGATCCACGATTACTAGCGATTCCGACTTCACGGAGTCGAGTTGCAGACTCCGATCCGGACTACGACGCACTTTATGAGGTCCGCTTGCTCTCGCGAGGTCGCTTCTCTTTGTATGCGCCATTGTAGCACGTGTGTAGCCCTGGTCGTAAGGGCCATGATGACTTGACGTCATCCCCACCTTCCTCCGGTTTATCACCGGCAGTCTCCTTTGAGTTCCCGACCGAATCGCTGGCAACAAAGGATAAGGGTTGCGCTCGTTGCGGGACTTAACCCAACATTTCACAACACGAGCTGACGACAGCCATGCAGCACCTGTCTCACGGTTCCCGAAGGCACAAACACATCTCTGCGTTCTTCCGTGGATGTCAAGACCAGGTAAGGTTCTTCGCGTTGCATCGAATTAAACCACATGCTCCACCGCTTGTGCGGGCCCCCGTCAATTCATTTGAGTTTTAACCTTGCGGCCGTACTCCCCAGGCGGTCGACTTAACGCGTTAGCTCCGGAAGCCACGAGTCAAGCTCACAGCCTCCAAGTCGACATCGTTTACGGCGTGGACTACCAGGGTATCTAATCCTGTTTGCTCCCCACGCTTTCGCACCTGAGCGTCAGTCTTCGTCCAGGGGGCCGCCTTCGCCACCGGTATTCCTCCAGATCTCTACGCATTTCACCGCTACACCTGGAATTCTACCCCCCTCTACGAGACTCAAGCCTGCCAGTTTCAAATGCAGTTCCCGGGTTGAGCCCGGGGATTTCACATCTGACTTAACAGACCGCCTGCGTGCGCTTTACGCCCAGTAATTCCGATTAACGCTTGCACCCTCCGTATTACCGCGGCTGCTGGCACGGAGTTAGCCGGTGCTTCTTCTGCGGGTAACGTCAATGACAAAGGTTATTAACCTTCACCCCTTCCTCCCCGCTGAAAGTACTTTACAACCCGAAGGCCTTCTTCATACACGCGGCATGGCTGCATCAGGCTTGCGCCCATTGTGCAATATTCCCCACTGCTGCCTCCCGTAGGAGTCTGGACCGTGTCTCAGTTCCAGTGTGGCTGGTCATCCTCTCAGACCAGCTAGGGATCGTCGCCTAGGTGAGCCGTTACCCCACCTACCAGCTAATCCCATCTGGGTTCATCCGATGGTGTGAGGCCCGAAGGTCCCCCACTTTGGTCTTGCGACGTTATGCGGTATTAGCCACCGTTTCCAGTGGTTATCCCCCTCCATCGGGCAGATCCCCAGACATTACTCACCCGTCCGCCACTCGTCGGCAAAGAAGCAAGCTTCTTCCCGCTACCGTTCGACTTGCATGTGTTAGGCCTGCCGCCAGCGTTCAATCTGAGCCATGATCAAACTCTTCAATTTAAAAGTGTCTGATGCTCAAAGAATTAAAACTGTTTATAAAATCAGTAGTCACTCTTCAAGACTTGATATTTTGTTGCATCCGAAGATGCTTGCGATATCAATCCTGCGAGTGCCCACACAGATTGTCTGATAAATTGTTAAAGAGCAGTGCGAACAGCGGCTTAACCGCCTGTCGCGAGGTGGCGTATATTACGCTTTCCTCCCGCAGAGTCAACCCCGTTTTTCAGAAGTTTTCCCGCGCCTGACCCGGTTCGTTTAACCGGTCGCTGCGACCGTTGTGCCGTGTCAGTGGTGGCGCATTATAGGGAGTTTCCCGCCGCCCGCAACCGCTAATTTAAAAAAAACGTTCAACCGCTCTTTTTTTCGCCAAAGGGCGATAAAACCGCCTTTTCTTGTGTTTTATTCACACAAATTATGGGGAAAAAATAGAAAAACCCTTCAATAACCTAAACCATCAAATGCTATCCTAATCCAGATCTTATCAACGTAACGCGCTTAGTCGCACCTCTTATAAGAAGAAGGATAACCAATGATCAAATCCGCGCGCAGTATGGCCGGGCTTCCCTGGTTAGCGGCGATGGCGTTTTTTATGCAGGCTCTCGACGCCACCATCCTAAATACCGCCCTCCCGGCCATTGCGCACAGTCTTGATCGCTCACCGCTGGCTATGCAATCCGCCGTTATCAGCTACACGCTCACCGTCGCGATGCTTATTCCCATCAGCGGCTGGCTGGCGGATCGCTACGGCACACGAAAAGTGTTTATCGCCGCAGTATCGCTCTTTACCTTTGGCTCTCTGGCCTGCGCGCTGTCCGGTTCTCTGGGCATATTGGTGGTTTCACGTGTGGTCCAGGGCATTGGCGGCGCCATGATGATGCCGGTTGCCAGGCTGGCATTGTTGCGCGCCTACCCCCGCAGCGAACTGCTGCCGGTGCTCAACTTTGTCACCATGCCAGGTTTAGTCGGCCCCGTTCTTGGCCCGTTGTTAGGCGGAGTGCTGGTAACCTGGGCGACCTGGCACTGGATTTTCCTAATTAATATCCCGATTGGTATCGTCGGCATCATCTATGCCCGAAAATATATGCCGGACTTTACTACGCCGCGTCGTCGTTTCGATTTACTGGGTTTTCTGCTGTTCGGATTGGGATTAGTCTTTTTATCGTGCGGCATTGAGCTATTGGGTGAACGTTTGGTAGCAGGCTCGATAGCCACAGCCGTATTGCTCGCAGGCGTTGTGCTGCTATTGCTGTATATCGCCCACGCCCGCCGTCATCCATTTCCCCTCATTAACTTGCCGATGTTTAAAACCCGAACCTTTACCGTCGGGATTGCGGGAAATATCGCTTCGCGGTTGGGCACCGGCTGTGTTCCGTTTCTAATGCCATTAATGCTACAGGTTGGTTTTGGCTACTCGGCAATTATCGCTGGTTGCATGATGGCGCCAACCGCGATCGGTTCTTTATTAGCGAAATCCACCGTTACGCAAGTGCTACGCTGGTTTGGTTATCGAAAAACGTTGGTCGGTATCACCACTATTATTGGGCTGTTTATCATCAGCTTTGCGCTGCAATCGCCCGGAATGGAAGTGATAGTATTAATCCTGCCGCTGTTTATCCTCGGGATGACGATGTCGACACAGTTCACCGCGATGAACACCATTACGCTGGCAGATCTGAGCGATGAAAATGCCAGCGGCGGGAATAGCATGCTGGCGGTATCCCAACAGTTGGCGATCAGTTTCGGCGTTGCGGTCAGCGCCGCAGTACTGCGCTTCTATGAATCTTTTGACGGCACCACGGTGCAGCATTTCCACGCGACATTCATCACTATGGGAGTAGTGACCATATTATCTGCACTGGTCTTTTTGCTGTTAAAACCAGGCGATGGTCGTCATTTGATCACCAACCGCGATAAGCGTAAGAAAAAAGCTTAGCGTATGCCGACTGAATGGCGTTCAACCAATTCCGGCGTGAGAACCAGCGTTTGCTGAGCCACGCCGGGATCGTTAAGGCGATGAATTAGAGTATCGATCGCCAATTCGCCCAACTCATCCTTCGGTTGGTGAATGGTGGTCAGCGGCGGCGTCATATAGCGCGCCAGTTCGATATCGTCATACCCCATTACCGCCATATCCTGTGGAATGGAAAGACCCGCCTGATATAGCGCATGATAAACGCCCACCGCCATTGCATCATTACTGGTGAACACCGCCTGCGGGGCGTTATGCATCGCCAGCAACTGATTCATCGCGTGATAGCCACCCTGGAACTCAAAATCACCGTCAACGATATAACCCGGCAAAATGGGCAGCCCGGCAGCGGACATGGCTTTTTTATAACCCTCAAGTCGCAAGCGCGCCGGTGTTTTATCCTGCGGCCCGGCAATACAAGCAATACGCGTGTAGCCACGCGAAATCAGAAACGCCGTCGCTAATTCACCCCCCAGCAGCGAGTTATCCTGAATAATGTCGCTTTTTCCCTCAAACGGTGCCCAATCCATCATTACGGAAGGAATGCCGGGATAACGATTAATAATTTCAGCCGAAGGCAGATGGCTTTCGGTACACATTAACAACACCCCATCGACACGCTTTTGCATTAGCGTTTCGAGGCTGCGATTCATGCGATCCTCATCACCTTCGGTATTGCACAATATCAGGCTATACCCACGCTCATAGCAGCTATTTTCTACCCCACGCACCACTTCAGCGTAAAAGGGGTTGCTACTGGCGGTAAGCAACATGCCAATCGTCCGCGTTTGATTGATCTTCAAACTACGCGCCAGGGCCGACGGCGCATAATTCAGTTCTCTAATCGCGTTTTCAATCTTTTCACGCACCGCCTCGCTGACGAAGCGGTTGTTATTGATAACATGCGATACCGTTGACGTAGAGACGCCCGCCAGGCGGGCAACATCTTTCATGGTGGCCAATCAAATTTACTCCTGCTGCTGCAAGAAGCTGTCGATCTCTTCACGCCACGGAACCGAGGGTTGCGCGCCTGAACGCGTCACGGCAATGGCGGCGGCGGCATGCGCAAACCGCACGGCTTGCGCCATCGGCTGTTGTTCAAGTAAAGCGGTGATTAACGCGCCGTTAAACGTATCTCCGGCGGCGATGGTATCAATCGCCTTCACGCGGAAACCGGCAATGCGTTGCCCTTGACCATTCTCACTTAACCAAACGCCACGGCTCCCTAAGGTGATCAACACATTATTGATGCCTTTAGCATGGAGCGCCGCTGCCGCGCGCGCCGCATCTTGGTCTGATTTCACCGCGATACCCGTCAGAATTTCCGCTTCAGTTTCATTGGGGGTGATCATATCCACCAGCGACAATAACTCATCGGGTAACTCGGTAGCGGGTGCCGGATTAAGAATCACCTGCGTGTGATGCTGACGGGCGATTTTAGCGGCGGTCAGAACGCTATCTAGCGGCGATTCCAGTTGCATTAGCAATGCGGAAGCTTCGGCGATAATGTGTTGATGGGAGATAACACGCTCCGGCGTCAATGCGGCATTAGCGCCAGCATGAATCGCAATCGCGTTTTCCCCTTCACTATTCACAAAGATCAACGCCACGCCGGTTGAGTTGCCGGCCACCGCCTCTACCGAGGCGATTTTAATCTGGTCTGTTGCCAACTGTTGGCGAATACGCTCGCCAATATCGTCTTCGCCCACGCAAGCAATAAAGGCGATATCGGCGCCACTACGTCCGGCAGCCACCGCCTGGTTCGCGCCTTTGCCACCAAACGCGATTTGATACTGCTTCCCGATCACCGTTTCTCCGGGGCGTGGAAATTGTGCCAGATTAAGAATGTGATCGGCATTGATGCTGCCAAGAACGGCCAGTTTAGCGGTTTTAGTCATCGGGTATCGTCCGGGAAAAGTGCGCCACCAAAGGGTGGCGCGTTGCCCTGCTTTTCGTTGTTTTATTTGGTAACTAGTTTCAAATCAACAGGATTAATAGCCTGTACTTTCTCGCCTTTCAACACTTTATCTGCGGTTTGCACGCCCATCTCACCAATTTTCTCCGGTAACTGGGCTACCGTCGCGGCCAGCTTACCGCCCTGCACCGCTTTAATACCGTCATCAGTACCATCGAAACCGACAACAATGACATCGGATTTACCGGCGGTTTGCAGCGCACGCAGCGCGCCCAGCGCCATTTCATCATTCTGTGCGAAAACAGCCTGCACATCAGGATGCGCGGTCAGCAAGTTCTGCATCACGTTCAAGCCTTTGGTGCGGTCGAAATCGGCCGGTTGGCTGGCTAAAATCTGGAATTTATGCGCATCCGCCGCTTGTTTAAACCCTTCCCCACGCTCACGCGCGGCAGAAGTCCCGGCAATCCCTTCCAGTTCGATAATTTTGGCGTTATCACCCACTTTCTTCGCGATAAAATCACCGGCCATTTTACCGCCGAAACGGTTATCAGAAGCCACATGGCTCACCACTTTACCCTGTGATGCCACACGGTCGAGAGTAATGACCGGGATATTTGCCTGGTTCGCCATTTTCACCGCGTTACCAACCGCATCGGAATCCGTGGGGTTAACCAGCAGCAGTTTGGTACCGCGAACCGTTAAATCCTGCACGTTTGCCAGCTCTTTCGCCGGGTTATTCTGCGAATCCAGCACCACTAAGTTATAACCCAGCTTATCTGCCTCTTTCTGCGCGCCATCTTTCAGAGACACAAAGAAAGGGTTATTCAACGTGGAAATGACTAACGCGATGGTATCTTTCGCCATTGCGCTGGCGCTGAGGGTTGCGCCGAGGATAACAGCCAGTGCAGTCAGTTTTTTCATTTTCATGTCCGATTTCCTGTAAGGATAAGAGTTATTTACTGCTTTTGTTATCAACCAGAACCGCCAGCAAAATAACCACTGCTTTCACGATCATCTGGTAGTAAGAGGAAACGCCCAATAAATTCAACCCGTTATTCAGGAAGCCTAAAATCAGCGCCCCGATTAGTGTTCCAACAATGCGCCCTTTGCCGCCTGCCAGGCTGGTTCCGCCCAGCACGACCGCCGCGATGGCATCCAATTCATAGCCGGTGCCGGCGGTTGGCTGCGCCGAAGAAAGCCGCGCCACTTCGATAGTACCCGCCAGCGCGGCCAACATACCGCACAGCGAATACACAATGATTTTTACCCGGCTGACATTAATCCCTGACAGGCGGGTTGCCGCTTCATTACCGCCCAACGCATAGATATAACGGCCAAGGCGAGTGTGATGCAGCATGTACCACGCCAGCAGAAACACCACCGCCATCAGCCATACCGGCGTTGGGACACCCAGCGGACGACCAATGCCAAACCAGCCAAACAGATCGGCATTATCGTTAAAGCCGGTATTCACCGGGCTACCGTTGGTGTACACCATGGTGACGCCGCGCAGCAGCAACATCATGACCAGGGTTGCAATGAACGCCTGCACTTTGCCTTTCGCGACAATAGTGCCGGTAATCGCGCCAATAAATGCGCCCAGCGCCAGCGAAGCCGCCACCGCAACCAGCGCATTCACTTCCAGACCAACGATCGATGCCCCGACCGCGCCGGTCAGCGCCAGCAAAGAACCGACCGACAGGTCGATACCGGAGGTCAAAATAACCAACGTCATGCCCACCGCCATAATGGCGTTGACCGAAGTCTGCTGTAGAATGTTAAACAGGTTATTCAGGGTGAAAAAATTCGGGCTCATGCTGGACACAATCGCGATCAGCACGATCAACGCAATCAGCGATTTTTGCTCCAGCAGCCACGCTTTGCTAAACCAACGGCGGCGGGCAGGTAAAGTTTGAGTACTCATAAATGTGCTAACTCCTCGCTGTGTTGCTTGCCCACCGCCGCAGCCATCAGGGCCTCCTGCGTGGCTTGTTCAATCGTAAATTCACCGCTGAGACGGCCTTCATGCATCACCAGAATCCGGTCACTCATGCCCAGCACTTCTGGCATTTCCGACGAGACTAAAATGATGCTCAGACCTTCATCTTTAAATTGGTTAATTAGCTGATAAATCTCTTTTTTCGCTCCGACATCCACACCACGTGTCGGCTCATCAAGGATCAACACATTCGGACGCGTCATCAGGCCGCGCGCAATCGCGACTTTTTGCTGGTTTCCGCCGGAAAGCAAGCCAATCGGCTGATCCATTGACGGCGTTTTCACATTAAATAAGCGAATAAAATCGCCCACCGCTAGTTGTTCGGCGGCATGTTTCAGGCTGCCGCCGCCATGGCTGAAATAGCGCAGCGCGGTAAGTGACATGTTCTCTTTTACCGACATGCCTAACACCAAGCCATCACGCTTACGATCTTCGGAGATATAGACGATGCCTTGCGCCAATCCCTCCTGCGGCGAACGCGTCACCACATTTTTTCCGTCAAGCGTGACCTTGCCGCCGGTACGCGGCAAGGCGCCATATAGCACTTTCATCAGTTCAGTACGCCCGGCGCCCATCAGCCCGGCAACGCCAAGAATTTCACCTTTACGGAGCGTAAAGCTCACTTCATCAATGCCCGGACCGCTAAGATTCTCAACCTGCAGTCGCACCTCGCCTGGCGCTTTGGTTAGGCGCGGATACTGCTCTTCCAGCTTGCGACCCACCATCATTTCAATCAGTGATTCTTCGGTTAATGTGTCAACGCTACGCTCGGCGATAAATTGCCCATCACGGAAAATGGTCACATCATCGCAAATCTCGAAAATCTCTTTCATACGGTGTGAGATATAGACGATGCCGCAGCCCTGCTCTTTGAGCTCTTTAATGACGCGAAACAGCGACACCGTTTCAGTATCGGTTAACGCATCGGTCGGCTCATCCATAATGATCACTTTGGATTCAAAGCTCAGCACTTTGGCGATTTCAACCATCTGCTGATCGCCAATCGAAAGATCGCCCACCAGCTTATGGCTGCTAAAGCGTAAGTTCAGGCGTTTCAATAACGCATCCGCTTCGGCGTACATTTTTTTCCACTCAATGCGTCCAAAACGGCCAACAAACTCCCGTCCAAGGAAAATATTTTCGGCAATGGTGAGTTGCGGAATTAAATTAAGCTCTTGATGGATAATACCAATACCGGCTTCTTGCGATGCTTTCGGGCCGCTAAAACTGGTTTCTTTCCCCAGCCATTGCAGCGAACCGGCGTCACGAGTGTAAATGCCAGTCAGCACCTTCATCATGGTCGATTTACCGGCACCGTTTTCCCCCACCAGCGCCATGACGCGACCGGGATAAACCGCCAGCGAAGCGCCATTCAGCGCCTTAACGCCGGGGAATGATTTTTCAATGCCTTGCAGTTGCAGTAACGGTTGCATGACGGCCTCAAAAGGTCACGCCAGCGTTCAGGATGACATTCGCATACGGAGAACACTCTCCGCTGCGAATGACCGCCCGACTACGCTGCGTTAATTGTTTAAACTGTTCGTGACGCGTGTAGTGGATACTGATGGTATTTCCCTGGTGTTGTTGCAATGTTTCGAGCAGCGTAAGCAGTTCGCGATGAAGCTGTGGATTATGTTGCTTAATTTCCTCGGCAATCACGGCACTCTCAACCTGCATTTCTTGGGTTACCGCTTCGGCTACCTGCATAAAGCCGGGCACGCCATGAGTGAGCGCCAGGTCAATACGTTGTGGGCCATCAGGTATCGGCAGGCCTGCGTCGCCAATGGTCAGGCTATCAGTGTGCCCCAGCCGGGAAACCACGTAAGAAATTTCAGAATTCAGTAAGGTGCCTTTTTTCATTTTCCACTCCAGAGCGAAACGTTTCGCTGACCGGCAGTGTAAAAAAAACGCAGCAGAAGACAACGGGGAAATGATGAAAATGTGATCGCTATCGAAACGTTTCGCTAAGCTAAATTAACGTGAGCACATCATCACGACCTGACATCATGAAAACATTAAAGGTTAGATTGTGGAGCAATGCCGCCCATTTCAATATCCGGTGCCGGTTCGCGCTGTCTCAAGGTTTGCAAGCGCTGGCTAAACTGGCGACCAACCTGTTCTCCCAGTGCGCCAACCGCATGAAAAATAGCCTCCGACACCTCTGTCAGTGCCTGTGGCGCAGCCTGAGTTAGCCCCCTAAGTTGGTTATAACCATTTTCCGCCAGACGACCAGGGCTATTTTGTTGGGTGCCATGCAGTAAAGTTTCCCGGTCGGGCTGACGAATATTGGCGATGGCGCTGGCAAACCGGCTACTTCCGTCGGCTTTCGCTTCATTACCGGATTGTTTATTGGCGGTAAACGGAACCAACATCCCCAGCGACTGGACACCATTGAGTACCACCGCCGCCACCTTTCCTCCTGTGTGGGAGGTATCCAATTCGGCCTGCTTTAATCCCAGCGCATAGTAAGCCAACATACCTTCCGTGGTGCTCCAAACCTTACTGGCATAATTTTCCCGCGCTTTGTTATCAAGCGGATTAATCGTTGGTAACGCTTTATCTAGCGTAGCTTTTAAACGCGTTGGCAAAGCGTCTTGCGACGTCTCCGGAACATGGGTCGGAATCGTGTTTCCCTGCCAGGAAAAGGATTTATGCTGTTGCCCCAACGCTTGTACGCCGGAACGTAAGAAACCGCCGCTGAACGAGGCAACCATTCCGGCTACTTGGTGCGACGTATTCAAGCTGGTAGTTTGCCCAAGCGTTTCCCGCACCATTTGTGCGCCAACCTGACCAGCGTAAGTAATTGAGTCGCCAGATAAGCTGCCATCTTTATAATTATTTTGCGCAGTAGTAAACGCCGCACGCGCCTGATCAACCTCATTTTTCGCCGCTTGCATTTCTGTTTCGGTACGCAGGCGAAAACGGCCCTGTTCGGAAACAAAACGAGAAGGATCGGGAATCGCCTCTTCGGGTTTCACTTTCTCCATTTGCGCCATCCCCATGGAAGCCATGACATCCCTGACCGCCGGTTTCAAAAAATTATCCAACGTCTCATGAGCCGCGCCGATAAGCGCACCGCTTCCCAAGGCTTGGGCACCGAGGTTCAACAGAGAAAGTTTCGGATCAACAAAGGCGCGCGCGGTAATAAACTGCAGCATTGAAGCCATTCCCTGAGGTGTAGCCGCAGCAAGAAAGGTTTTAATGCCGTTCTGTGCGCCGTTTTGCGCCTTTAAATCATCAATAAATCGATGATGATTGACCTGGTTCATCGCCTGCGCAACTAGCGTTTGCGGCGCGGATTCAGTAGCCGGTTGTTGGAAAAAATGTTGGATAAAAGACCACTGACTCACCTCGTTCTTTGCTCTCTCCAGCCGCGGCGCGAAATCAAACAGGTTTTCTCCCTGATGTTTCTCCAGGTGATCGACATCCGCCTGAGCTTGCGCCAAATGCGTGGTGGCCTGCTGTAGCCCGTAATTAAGCACGTTCTCTTTCAGATTCCCCGACCAGCGTTGCGCCATCGCCTGAAAAGCCTGATGGCTGACCTCAACGCTGGCCTTATCTTCCGGTGATAACGCGGCATGATCCAATACATCGCGATAAACCGCCTGCTGCGCCTCAAGATGATCGGCAATTTTTCCAAAGGCGTCATCAAGGGAAGTGGAAAGTTGTATCAGTGAAGGGAACTGATGGTGACTCGAAACAGTGAACAACTGCTGAACATCCCCCACCAACTGCTGCAAATTATCGTGGTAGGGCAATGCCGGCAATTCAGCGTGTTCAACCGGACGGGCGAGCAGCATCGCCATTTCACAGGTGATCTCTGGGTTTTGTTGTAATAATTGCCCCTGCAACGTTATTTGACGCGCGTGCTGCTCAAGCAGAGAGGCCGCTTCGCGCGGCGGCGGTTCGGCGGCGGTTAACGCATCAACCGTGGAAGCAGAGGCGCGCTGTAATTGCGCCAACTGTGTAGTAGAAAGGGGCGCCTCGCTTTGATGACCCGCCTGAATCGTATCGCCCGGCCACACTGGCGGCGCGCCAGTTTGAGTTTGGGCCTGATGTTGAGTTGCCGTTTGCGGCGTATTTATCGGCATAGGTGGCGTGTTATCGATCTTCATTCAGCTTTTCTCCTGGGTGAAAAGAGTATGGAGAGAGGGATGGGCGCGTGAGAAGCCGTAAGACGAGGAATCCGAGCGGGGTGGGTTATCAAGAAAGTAAGTTTCGCGCCACAGCGCCGCCATTTCGGCCAGTTGCGTCAGCAGACGTACTATGCCCGTTGCCGTTGCTGCTATTACCGGCAATGAAATACACAAGTTAACTTTTTGTGTTTCCGGGTTAACGCTGCAAATTGGGCTACGAGGTTCGGCAAATAAATGGAAATTTAACTCCAACAGGCGGAATAAAATCGCTGCCTGGTTTTTATTCGGTATCTCTCCCATCTCACAAATAATCAGTAGATTATTTTCCTCGCCAACCGACTGTTCTGTGAGTGTAAAATTGATTTGATTGATGTTGAGATGAGCATATTGATAAAAACTTTCAGGATCGGAAAGCAGCGTTATACGGCATATTTCATCGATTAACTGGCAATATTCTCGACTCGACATAACATTTCCCGATAGATTTTTTCAGATAAAAATCAAAGCATAAAGACTATGATTGTTCAGTGAAATAACCGGGAGATAAGTTTCATGGCGCGCTAAAATTTAATAAAAATGAAATATAGAGGATGAGTAATTTATAAAAACATTAAATTAAGATGAAGGTTTAATGAACTTTTTATTAAATCACCCATTAATATCATCGCAACAGGGAAACCACGCTAGCCAATCAGCCCCAAGGGGGGTTTAAGGTGACCGTTCACTGGACACCTTAAATTATGCTGGCGTAAAGCCAGCAATCTCAGTTGCGTCTGCTACTCAAATTTCGACCTGCGTGCCTAACTCAATAACCCGGTTTGGCGGGATCTCAAACTGATCGGGCGCGCGTAGCGCATTACGTTGAAGCGCAAGGAAGAGTTTGCCGCGTAGACGGAGATACCATGGCCGGTTGCCGATAATCAGCGATTCATGCGACATAAAGAACGAGGTTTCCATCATGCGACAATTAAGCCCTTCCAGGCCGCAGCGGTGGAAAATCTCCTCCACGTTTGGCGTTTCACGCCAGCCATAACTGGCAACTACGCGCCAAAAGGTCGGCGAAAGCTGTTCGATGGTAACGCGACGCACGTTATGCACATAAGGTGCATCCTCGGTACGTAAGGTCAGTAACACCACCCGTTCATGTAACACTTTATTGTGTTTTAGGTTATGTAGCATGGCGAACGGAATGACGTTAAGCGCGCGCGACATATACACTGCGGTGCCCGGCACACGAACCGGCGGCGATTTTTCCAGTGAGGCAATCATCGCTTCCAAAGAATTACCGTGCTCATGCATGCGGCGCAACAGCCGGAAACGTTCGCTTTTCCAGGTGGTCATGATGATAAACATCACCAGCGCCAGGCAGAGCGGCAACCAACCACCGGAGAAAATCTTCACCAGGTTGGCGCTAAACAACGGAACATCAATACATAACAACGCCACTAAAATCAGGCTGACTGCGAAACGGTTCCAGTGCCAGTTTTTGATTGCCACCGTGCAAGAGAGAATCGACGTTAACACCATGGTGCCGGTCACCGCGATACCATAAGCGGCCGCCAGGTTGCTGGAGTGTTGAAAACTAATGATCACAATCAGAACGGCAAAATAGAGCACCCAGTTAATCGCCGGAATATAAATCTGCCCTGACTCCATCTCCGAAGTATGGATGATGCGCATTGGCGGCAAATAACCTAAGCGCACCGCCTGCCGTGTCAGAGAAAATACGCCGGAAATGACCGCCTGCGAGGCGATAACCGTCGCTAGCGTGGCAAGTATCAGCATCGGGATCAGCGCCCAATCTGGCGCTAACAGGAAAAACGGGTTTTTAATCGCGGTCGGATCTTTCAACAGCAGAGCGCCCTGACCGAAGTAGTTCAACACCAGTGAAGGTAGCACCACGGTGAACCAGGCCAGGCGAATCGGAAACTTACCAAAATGGCCCATATCCGCATACAGTGCTTCTACGCCAGTAATCGACAACACCACCGCGCCGAGGGCAAAGAAAGAGATTTGTTTATACTGCAGGAAGAAATGAATCGCCCAAGAGGGGTTGAGCGCCTGCAGTACTTCTGGGTTATTCAGGATACTGCGCGCGCCTAATACTGCCAGCACCAGAAACCATAACAGCATCACTGGCGCGAAAAGCTTGCCAACAATGCCGGTGCCATGTTTCTGAATCACAAATAAAAACGTAAGAACCGCCACGGATAGCGGAACGATCCAGTCATCCAGCGACGGGGCGGCAATTTCCAGCCCTTCAATCGCCGACATGACCGAAATCGCTGGCGTAATCACGACTTCGCCGTAGAAAAAGCTGCCGCCAATCAACCCCATAATCACCAATACGGCAGTCGCACGAGCGCCCGTATTACGGCCCGCCAGCGACATGAGGGTTAAAATACCCCCTTCTCCGGCGTTATCCGCCCGCATCACATAGGTGAGATATTTAAGTGAAACCACCAATATCAGCAGCCAAAAAATAAGGGATAAAAAACCAAAAACTGCGCCGCGTTCGACGCCAAAACCAAACTGGCCGGAAAGGCATTCACGTAAGGTATACAGAGGGCTGGTGCCAATATCCCCATATACTACGCCAATTGCCGCCAAGGTGACGGCGCCAATGGACTGTTTCTTGTCGGAACTCATAAGTTGATCTTTTGTTGGAGCTGAGTGACGTAAAAAAACACACGGCTCAAGCCATCAAAAAGCGCACAGTATGCACGATTTCCCATAAAAACCTACCCTGAAAGAGGGTTTACCCACGCAATTAACGCGTTTCCTTAACCCTTAAAAATAAAAAAGCTGACGACTATCAACGCTTTCAAGCATGATAACTCGTACTGTTTTCGCCCTTAGTGACCGCCATCGGCGCCCGGCAAAAAGGATGATTTATTGATTATGGCTCAATCACACTTACTGGCTGAAAGAATTTCGCGACTGAGCAATGCGTTAGAAAAAGGGCTGTATGAGCGTCACCATGCTATACGCCTTTGCTTGTTAGCGGCGCTGTGCGGCGAAAGTGTCTTTCTGCTCGGGCCGCCGGGTATTGCCAAGAGTCTTATTGCACGCCGTTTGAAATACGCTTTTCAGGATGCGCGCGCCTTTGAATATTTGATGACCCGCTTTTCCACGCCGGAAGAGGTATTTGGTCCGCTGTCGATTCAGGCGCTGAAAGATGAGGGGCGCTATCAACGTCTGACTAAAGGCTATTTGCCCGATGCTGAAATCGTTTTCCTCGACGAAATCTGGAAAGCGGGCCCGGCAATTTTGAACACGCTGCTGACCGCGATTAATGAGCGGCGCTTTCGGAATGGCGATAGTGAAGAAACTATCCCTATGCGGCTACTGGTCACCGCATCAAATGAATTGCCGGAGGCCGATAGTGGGCTGGAGGCGCTCTATGACCGAATGCTGATTCGCCTGTGGTTAGATAATGTGCATGAAAAACACAATTTTCACAGCATGTTGACCCACCAGCAGGATGAAAATACTAATCCGGTCAGCGATACATTACGTATCAGCAATGAAGAGTACGCAAATTGGCAACAGGGCATCGTCCAGATCAGCCTGCCGGACCCGGTTTTTGAGCTGATTTACCAATTACGTCAACAATTAGAAGCGTTGCCAGAAGCACCCTATATTTCCGATCGGCGCTGGAAAAAAGCCATACACTTACTGCAAGCCAGCGCTTTTTATAGCGGGCGTAGTAGCATTAACGCCATTGATATCATCTTGCTAAAAGACTGTTTATGGCATGACGTGGCTTCTATGAAACTGCTTGAGCGGGAAATCGAAACGCTAATCACGCAGCACGCCTGGCAACAACAATCCATGCTGTTGAAATTAAAACAAATTAATACACGTCGGCTGGCCCTACAGCAGCAACACAGCGTCGCACAGGCGATTAAGCTCGAAAAGCACGGCAGCATGTTTAGCCGTAAACCACATTATGAACTTCCCTCCTCGCTTACCGACCCGCAGTTGATGTTGATGTTACAAAAACCGCTTACCTTGCATGAAATCGCGGTAACGCATGTGGTTATCACCCGTGAAGCGTTAACTCACTGGCTGCAAAAAGGGGGCGAAGTATGCGGAAAACTTAATGGCATTGGTTTTGCTCAACCGCTGGATTTACAGGTTGATGGGCAGGATTGTCTGACATTACGCGATGTTAGCCTGGAGACTTCGCGCCTCGCCCTGCCCGGCGCGGCAAGCAACAGCGTACCGGACGAGATCAGTGAAGCTTTAAGCCAACTGGATACGCAACTTCGCGCCCAGCGTGCTTTATTCAGCCAGCAACAGCGCTGCCTGTTTATCAGCGATGACTGGCTGACACGCATAGAAACCAGCCTACAGGATGTAGCCGAACAGTTAAAACAGGCACGCTGATGTTCTCGCTTGAAACGCTAAGCATGCTGCTGGCAATCAGTGAGGAACAACTGATTGAAGATTTGATCCTTGCGCTCACTGCATCGCCGCAATTAGTCCTGTTTTTTGAAAAGTTTCCCCACCTGAAACAGGCCTTACTACGTGAAGTTCCACGCTGGAAAGCCGAGATCGGTGAACGCTTCAAAGCGACGCCGGTTCCCGAGGCGCTGGCACAAGAGTTTCAACTGTTTCAGCGTTACCAAATGCTGAGCGACGACGCGTTTTCCGACCAACTCAACCAGTTATTGAGCGCACTAACTGCGCTGAACTCTCCTTTTGTCGGGCAGGCACAAACGCTATTTTCCCACCGGGACGCCGCTCAATTCAGCCGCGCTCAACATACGTTATTTTTGCAGCGCTGGCGGCTCAGCCTGACGTTGCAAACGCTCACGCTTAATCAGCAATTATTGGATCAGGAAAAAGAAAAATTATTGGCGGAGTTACAGCAACGTATGGCGTTAAGCGGCCAGTTGGCGTCGATATTAGCCGATGAGGATGAAGCTGCCGCCGGTCGTCTCTGGGATATGAGTGCCGCACCACTACAGCGCGGCGACTATCAACTCATTGTGCAATATGGCGATTTTCTGGCACAGCAGCCGGAACTGATGAAACTGGCCTCCCTACTTGGCCGGAGCCGAGCGGCAAAATCTGTTCCGGCACAAGATGCACCGCCAGAGCCATTTTCTCAATCGGTGAGAGAGCCTGATAGCGTACCGGAACAGATCAGCGGCCTTCATCAAAGCGACGATATATTGCGCTTGCTACCGCCGGAACTGGCAACATTAGGCCTCAGTGAACTGGAATTGGAGTTTTATCGGCGGCTAGTGGAAAAACGCCTGTTGACCTATCGCCTACAGGGCGACGCCTGGCGTGAAAAAGTATCACTGCGCCCAGCCAGCCACCAGCAGCAGGAAAACCAGCCGCGCGGCCCGTTTATTGTTTGTGTGGACACCTCCGGTTCAATGGGCGGTTTTAACGAACGCTGCGCCAAAGCCTTCTGTCTGGCGCTACTAAAAGTGGCGTTGGCGGAGCAACGACGCTGCTATGTGATGCTGTTCGCACATGACGTGATTGGCTACGAGTTAACCAGCGAAGACGGCATTAACCAGGCGATCCGCTTTCTCAGCCAGCGTTTTCGCGGGGGAACCGATCTCGCCGCCTGCTTACAAGCGGTGTTGCAACGTATGCAGGGTAACGTATGGCAGGAAGCCGATGCGGTCATTATCTCGGACTTTATCGCGCAACGCCTGCCCGATACCTTGATCGCAGCGGTAAAGCTGCAGCAAACACAACAGCAGCAACGATTCCATGCCGTAGCGATGTCGGCTTATGGCAAACCGGGGATTTTACGCATCTTCGATCATATCTGGCGGTTTGATACCGGGCTGAAAAGCCGCCTACTACGCCGCTGGAAACGTTAAGAAACAATCCTGCAAAGCTTATTTGCTATAGTCATGATTACGCTTTATTCACCTGTAAACCAGGGAGCATGACTGTGACTTTGCGACAATCCGAGCTTTCAACCGGGCTTCCCGCCCCAACTCAAACACTGTTGTTATCTGGCGATAACGCTGAAAAAAAACGCCAGCAGATTGCGGACTATTTTGTTCAGACTTGGGAACTGTATGAACGCCTGTTCGATTGCCTCACTGATGAGCGTGCCTATTTCACTAAGGCGATTTCTCTGCGCCATCCGCTGATCTTCTATTTTGGTCATACCGCTACCTTTTACATCAACAAGCTGATGGCGGGCCGCTATCTCGAGCAGCGGATTGACGCAGGTATCGAAGCCATGTTGGCTATCGGCGTGGATGAAATGAGCTGGGATGATCTGGATAACAGCCATTATGACTGGCCAACGGTCAGCGAATTACGTGATTATCGCGGTAAAGTAAAAGGTAGGGTCGCCGAGTTTATACGTACCATGCCGCTTGAATTGCCTATCACGCAAGATAGCGCGGCGTGGGTGATTTTGATGGGGATTGAGCATGAACGTATCCATCTGGAAACCTCCAGCGTTTTAATCCGCCAGTTGCCGGTTGAGTGGGTTGCGCCGCAGCCGCACTGGCCAACGTGTCAGCGTGCCCGTCATCAGCGCGACGAGGTGCCCTCTAACACTTTGGTGGCAGTGGGCGGTGGCCGCGTAGTACAGGGAAAAACCGATGACACTTACGGCTGGGATAATGAATACGGTTCGCTACAAACCGAAATCAAGCCGTTTAAAGCCAGCAAAATGTTGGTGAGCAATGCCGAATTTTACCAGTTTATTGAGGCGGGCGGTTATCAGGAACCAAGCTGGTGGGATGAAGAGGGCTGGGCGTGGCGAGAATTTTCGACAGCGGATAAACCCACCTTCTGGGTGGGAGACCTCCGGCAGCCCGAGGCATTAAAACTCCGTTTAATGGCCGAAGAAGTGCCAATGCCGTGGGATTGGCCAGCAGAAGTTAATCAACTAGAAGCCGCAGCATTCTGCCGCTGGAAAGCGGATGAAACCGGTAAATCTATCCAGCTTCCTTGTGAGGCGGAATGGTATTTGCTACGTGAACAGGTGGAGGGCGATCAGCCCGATTGGCAGCAAGCGCCGGGCAATATTAACTTGGCCTACTGGGCTTCGTCCTGCCCGGTCGATATGTTCGCTCAAGGTGATTTTTTCGATGTGGTGGGTAACGTCTGGCAATGGACCACCACGCCGACCAATGGTTTCGAAGGTTTCAAAGTCCATCCGCTGTACGATGATTTTTCGACGCCTACCTTCGATGGTAAGCATTCGCTCATTAAAGGCGGCAGTTGGATTTCAACCGGCAATGAAGCGCTAAAATCATCGCGCTATGCCTTCCGTCGCCACTTTTTCCAGCATGCCGGTTTCCGCTATGTGGTTTCGTCGCATCAGGAAACCATGTCACAAAACCCTTACGAAACCGACACCATGGTGTCGCAATATCTCGATTTTCAGTATGGCCCGCGCTATTTCGGCATAGCCAATTACGCTGAAGCATTAGTAGATATCGCGCTGAAGCACACCACCACCCGGCAACGCGCGCTGGATATTGGCTGTGCCACCGGTCGCGCCAGCTTTGAACTGGCCCGCCACTTTGAGCAAGTGGTAGGAATGGACTATTCAGCCCGTTTTATTGACGTTGCGCTTCAGCTCACCAGCGGTGAGGATTTCCGTTACGTTACGCAGGAAGAGGGCGAACTGGTCGAGTATTGTCAGGTTCGGCTAAAAGATTTTAACCTCGATAGCGATCAGGCCAGCCGTATCCACTTCGTGCAGGGCGACGCCTGTAATTTGAAGATCGATAAACAGGGTTATGATCTGGTGCTGGCGTCTAACCTGATTGATCGGCTGCGTCAGCCCACCCGCTTTCTGCAAGATATTACCTCCATGATTCGCCCCGGCGGCATCTTATTGCTCTCTTCGCCTTATACTTGGTTGGAAGACTTTACGCCGAAAGAAAACTGGCTAGGCGGCGTGCGGGAAAATGGCGAAGCGCTCACCACTTATCAGGCGCTACAACGCTTGCTTGCCACCCACTTTGATGAGATAGCCGCGCCGCAGGATGTGCCGTTTGTGATTCGTGAAACCGCACGTAAATATCAACATACCGTGGCGCAGGTGACGCTGTGGCGTAAACGTTAACTCACCAGAAAAATAGTCTGCTATGCATGACGTTATCTGTTAAAAATGTGACAGCATTGAACTTTGCGGCTTTGCCGCAAAGTCCTTAAATGGTTAACGGAGTAAAACGTGGCAGAAAATCTGCAAATAGATAATCTCGATCGCGGCATTTTGAATGCCTTAATGGATAATGCGCGTACCGCCTATGCCGAGTTGGCCAAACAATTTAATGTCAGCCCGGGCACTATCCATGTCCGCGTAGAAAAAATGAAGCAAGCGGGCATCATCAAAGGAACCCGCGTAGAAGTTGATCCCAGGCAACTCGGTTATGACGTTTGCTGCTTTATTGGCATTATTTTAAAAAGCGCACGTGATTACCCGGCGGCGTTAGCCAAACTCGATGCGCTGGATGAGGTAGTCGAGGCATGGTACACCACCGGTCACTACAGCATTTTCATTAAAGTGATGTGCCGCTCGATCGACGCGTTACAACATGTCCTGATCAACAAAATCCAAACCATTGATGAGATCCAATCCACCGAGACGCTGATCTCCCTGCAGAACCCGATTATGCGCACCATTAAGCCTTAATCAGCCCGATTCTGTGTATGAAATCATGCACCGGATAGAGGTACAGCGCATCAGCACGATCCGCAATAATAACCTTACTTATCCACAGGTAGATCCCAAGGTAATCACAGCGTACAATGCCAGCCTTTGTAGATCGGGGGCAACCATGGCAGACATTACGCTTATCAGCGGCAGTACGTTAGGCAGCGCGGAATATGTCGCGGAACATTTGGCGGAAAAACTGGAAGAGTCCGGTTATTCGACCGAAATACTACACGGGCCCGAGTTAAATGAACTGTCATTGCAAGGTCAGTGGCTGGTGGTGTCTTCAACACATGGCGCAGGCGATTTACCCGATAACTTACAGCCTTTATTTGATGAACTGTCCGCTCAGCGTCCTGACCTTTCGGGGATTCGTTTCGGCGCAGTAGGTATCGGCAACCGTGAATATGATCTCTTCTGCGGCGCGATCAAACAGTTCGACCAGTTATTGATCGACTTGGGCGCTCAACGTATCGGCGATCGGTTGGAAATTGATGTTCTGGAACATGAGATCCCAGAAGATCCCGCTGAGGTCTGGCTGGCGTCGTGGAAGGCGTTGTTATAAAAATCCGCATTTTCATTGATGGTCGGCTACTTTCACGCATTGTTTTTGCTGCAATCACAGAGTTTTCATCTGTTTTTTGTAAAAGTGAACACCGCAATCTGTGGATAACCATGCTCAATTCCATCGGATAACCGGTAGTTATCCAAAGAACAACCGCTGATGCTTTTTCGCTCTGTGTATAACTACGCGTTTAGATCCCAGCTTATACGGCGTGGGATCACCGATCATTCACAGTTAACGATCCGGATCATGCTCTTGAAATTCCTCAATAATTGCTGCTTATCCACAAGAGAAGCGGATCCTAATAAGAGATCTAACAGAGAGATCATTTAAAGAATAAAGATCTTTCTTTTAAAACCTAACGATCCCGACGCTTTCGTCATTGCCTGAATTTAAGTAGAATCCACGGCCCAGGGCAGCGATCCCTGATCGAATACTTGCGAGGTGCAGTACCATGTTTTATCCAGATCCTTTTGACGTCATCGTAAT
Organism: Paramixta manurensis; assembly: GCF_013285385.1. Lineage (NCBI taxonomy): Bacteria > Pseudomonadati > Pseudomonadota > Gammaproteobacteria > Enterobacterales > Erwiniaceae > Paramixta > Paramixta manurensis. The sequence goes on from NZ_CP054212.1 coordinate 4,564,053, forward strand.
TGGTGGCGGTCATGCGGGCACTGAGGCCGCAATGGCGGCTGCCCGAATGGGTCAGCAAACGCTGTTATTAACCCATAACATTGATACGCTGGGACAAATGTCTTGTAACCCGGCGATCGGTGGTATTGGCAAAGGACATCTGGTTAAAGAAGTGGATGCATTGGGCGGCCTGATGGCTACCGCGATCGATCGTGCCGGGATTCAGTTTAGGATACTAAACGCCAGCAAAGGCCCGGCGGTACGTGCAACACGCGCCCAGGCCGATCGGGTACTGTATCGTCAGGCAGTACGTACGGCACTGGAAAACCAACCTAATTTGATGATCTTCCAACAGGCGGTGGAAGATCTAATTGTGGAAAACGATCGCGTGGTCGGTGCGGTAACCCAGATGGGGTTGAAATTCCGTGCCAAAGCGGTGGTATTAACCGTAGGAACTTTCCTTGACGGTAAAATTCACATTGGGCTGGATAATTACAGCGGAGGTCGCGCGGGCGATCCGCCGTCTATCCCTCTTGCCCGTCGCTTGCGAGAGCTGCCGCTACGCGTTAGCCGCCTGAAAACCGGGACACCGCCGCGTATTGATGCCCGAACCATTGATTTCAGCGTCTTGGCGCCGCAGCACGGTGATAATCCGATGCCGGTGTTCTCATTTTTAGGCAATGCTGCGCAACATCCGCAGCAGATGCCATGTTACATCACCTACACCAATGAACAGACGCATGAGGTTATTCGTCAGAACCTCGATCGCAGCCCAATGTATGCTGGCGTCATTGAAGGGATCGGGCCGCGTTATTGCCCGTCGATTGAAGACAAGGTAATGCGCTTTGCCGATCGCAATGCGCACCAGATCTTCCTTGAGCCAGAAGGGCTGACCAGTAACGAAATTTATCCGAATGGTATTTCCACCAGCCTACCTTTTGACGTGCAGATGCAAATCGTTCGTTCGATGAAAGGGCTGGAAAATGCGAAAATCGTCCGTCCGGGCTATGCCATTGAGTATGATTTCTTCGATCCGCGTGATTTAAAACCGACGCTGGAAAGTAAATATATTCAGGGGCTGTTCTTTGCCGGCCAGATTAACGGCACTACCGGTTATGAAGAAGCGGCGGCGCAAGGGCTGCTGGCTGGTCTGAACGCTGGACGTCTGGCGGCGGATAAAGAGAGCTGGGCGCCCTCACGTTCTCAGGCTTACCTTGGTGTGTTGGTGGACGATCTCTGTACGCTCGGTACCAAAGAACCGTATCGCATGTTTACCTCGCGTGCCGAATATCGATTGATGCTACGCGAAGATAACGCTGATCTGCGTCTCACCGAAATTGGCCGAGAACTGGGTCTGGTGGATGACGCGCGCTGGAGCCATTATAACCAGAAGCGCGAAGCGATTGAGCTGGAGCGTCAGCGCTTGCGTGATATTTGGGTGCATCCAAAATCAGACGCTATCAGTGATATCAACGCAGTGCTGAACGCCGGGCTGACGAAAGAAGCCAGCGGTGAGGATTTATTGCGTCGTCCGGAACTGACTTATGCCCAGCTTACCGCCCTGAATTTGTTTGCGCCGGGCTTAAACGATCGGCAAGCGGCTGAACAGGTTGAAATCCAGGTCAAATACGAAGGTTATATCGCCCGGCAGCAGGAAGAAATTGAACGCCAGCAGCGCAATGAAAATACGCTGTTGCCCGCCGATCTTGATTATCGCAATGTCAGTGGGTTGTCGAATGAGGTGATCGCTAAGCTTAACGATCACAAGCCCGGATCGATTGGCCAGGCTTCACGCATTTCGGGGATAACGCCTGCGGCGATCTCTATTTTGCTTATCTACTTGAAAAAACAGGGCTTGCTACGTAAAAGCGCCTGATGTTTTACACCGGGGCGAATCTGTGCCCCGGTAACCACTATTTCCGCAATCACTGGACTTCGCTGTGATCAACAAACTCTCCTCTCTATTAAATGCGGCCAACATTTCGCTGTCCGATCTGCAAAAACAACAGCTTATTTCCTATGTTGAGCTGCTGCACAAATGGAACAAAGCCTATAATCTGACCTCGGTGCGCGACCCTATGCAGATGTTAGTGCGCCATATTCTGGATAGTATTGTGGTTGAGCCTGCACTAGAGGGAAATCGGTTTATTGATGTCGGTACAGGTCCTGGTTTGCCCGGTATTCCGCTGGCGATTGTACGTCCTGATTCGCACTTTACGCTGCTGGACAGTTTAGGAAAGCGCGTGCGTTTTTTGCGTCAGGTACAGCATGAGTTAGGGTTAAATAACGTTGAACCGGTACAGGCGAGGGTAGAAGCTTACCCGGCAGAACCGCCTTTTGACGGAGTGATAAGCCGGGCTTTTGCCTCGTTGAACGATATGGTGAGCTGGTGTCATCATTTACCGGCGGAAAATGGCGCCTTTTACGCGCTGAAAGGCGTGCGTCCGGATGATGAAATGACGGCATTGCCGCAAGGTTTTGCCGTTAAGAAGGTGCTTTCCTTACAAGTCCCGGAGTTAGAGGGAGAGCGTCATCTGGTGATCGTAAAGCGTGCGTAGTTTACAAATACCTCTTTTTTTCCTTTCCAATGCTAAGCTCTTCAGTGGAAGGCTTAGCAAAAATTAGCCTTTCGTGCATTTTTTTCGTTTCATGTACGCCGCGACCGTGTTTCGTCGATGTTAAAAGCCACCATACTGGTGAAATGACAATTTTAGTTACATTTAACCTTAATTTCACATTCCGTTATCATAAAGATCACTTTTTTTGGTGCGTTTTGGAAAATTAATAATCACGCACGAAAATATATCTTGTTTATAAATCGGCGAAAGTAACCTGATTTTTTATTGGAAAAGTTTGCCGTCGATGTCAATAACCGCTTTTTATCATGCTTAACAACAGTTTCTAAAGTAATTCAATTTAACTTTATGATTTTAAATGAAAATATAATATCACGTCATAATAAAATAAGAATAATCTTGCTCAAAAAAAGGTCATTGCATTGTTGAATTGTGATCTGTCGCACGCTTTATAAGCAAGCTTTGGCGGGTATTGCAGGAATTTAACTGTGGTTTACCGTTGGCAACAGTTTTGAAAAATAGCCTTGTCGAAAGAAATTTAAATAATTGTTCACCTTTTCGCTACTTATCGATTGAAATCGCAGGTGCGCCCCGTATAATTTGCTCGTTTTTTGCTGCTTGACTCAAAGGTCTAAAGGCAGTTTTATACGACACGCGACATACCCCGATCGGGTAGGAGAGTTTTAGCGTTATGTCAGTGTCTCTTTATAGTGTGAAGTTTGCCCGAACCCTGTTGCTGATGCAGTTGGTCACCTTAGTGGTAATCGGAGCGTTATTTGCCCTTAAAGATGTCACTTGGGGCGCCTCTGCTATCGCAGGTGGGTTGGCAGCCTGGCTGCCGAACGTGTTGTTTATGATTTTCGCCTGGCGCCTGGAGGCGCAAGCACCGGCAAAAGGCCGTGTCGCCTGGAGCTTCGCCCTTGGCGAAGTGGTAAAGGTGTTTGCCACTATCATTTTTCTCATCGTGGCGCTGGGTGTGTTTGATGCGGTGTTTGTGCCGCTCGGGCTAACCTGGTTATCGGTGCTGGTTGTTCAAATATTGGCACCGGCTGTAATTAACAACAAAGGGTAAGAGGCATCATGGCTGCAGGAGAAATCTCTACTCCGCAAGATTACATAGGCCACCATCTGAATAACCTTCAGTTGGACCTACGTACTTTCGAGTTAGTGAACCCGCACAACGCTCCGGCGACGTTTTGGGTATTAAATATCGATTCCATGTTTTTCTCCGTGGTGCTGGGTCTGATTTTCCTGGTGCTGTTTCGCAAAGTCGCGAAAAGCGTCACCAGCGGTGTCCCGGGTAAATTACAGGCAGCTATTGAGCTGGTGGTAGGTTTTGTCGACGGTAACGTGCGCGACATGTATCACGGTAAGAGCAAGTTGATTGCTCCACTGGCCCTGACGATTTTCGTTTGGGTGTTCTTGATGAACTTCATGGACCTGTTGCCTATCGATCTACTGCCTTACATTGGCGAAAAATTCCTGGGGCTGCCGGCACTGCGCGTTGTACCGTCCGCTGACGTCAACGTTACGCTGTCGATGGCACTGGGCGTATTTATTTTGATTCTGTTCTACAGCCTCAAAATGAAAGGACTTGGCGGTTTTGCTAAGGAACTGACCTTACAGCCTTTTAATCACCCGATCTTCATTCCCATCAACCTGATTCTTGAAGGTGTTAGCCTGCTGTCAAAACCGGTTTCACTCGGTCTGCGACTGTTCGGCAACATGTATGCGGGTGAACTGATCTTTATCCTGATTGCGGGTCTGTTGCCGTGGTGGTCACAGTGGATTTTGAATGTGCCGTGGGCCATTTTCCACATCCTGATTATCTCGTTACAGGCTTTCATTTTCATGGTCTTGACGATTGTCTATCTGTCGATGGCATCTGAAGAGCATTGATTTTTTCTTAACACTACTGCGTTTTAACTGAAACAAACTGGAGACTGTCATGGAAAACCTGAATATGGATCTGCTGTACATGGCTGCCGCTGTGATGATGGGTCTGGCGGCAATCGGTGCTGCGATCGGTATCGGCATCCTCGGAGGTAAATTCCTGGAAGGCGCTGCGCGTCAACCGGATCTGATTCCTCTGCTGCGTACGCAGTTCTTTGTGGTAATGGGTCTGGTGGATGCTATCCCGATGATCGCTGTTGGTCTGGGTCTGTACGTGATGTTTGCTGTCGCGTAGTAACCAAGTGTTCATCAAAAGGCGCTAAGCGCCGGCTGGTGAACGGCTTCTGCGCGTTGTTTTTGATAAGCGTAGAGTAAGTTAACTTAACAAGAGGCATTGTGCTGTGAACCTTAACGCAACAATCCTCGGCCAGGCCATCGCGTTCGTCCTGTTTGTCCTGTTCTGCATGAAGTACGTATGGCCGCCGATTATGGCTGCCATCGAAAAGCGCCAGCAAGAAGTCGCTGAAGGCCTTGCTTCCGCAGAACGCGCCAAAAAAGATTTGGATCTCGCGCAGGCTAATGTGACCGACCAGCTGAAGAAAGCGAAAGAAGAAGCCCAGGTAATTATTGAGCAGGCCAACAAACGCCGTTCACAAATTCTGGATGAAGCGAAAGCTGAAGCTGAGCAGGAACGTAACAAGATCGTCACGCAGGCTCAGGCGGAAATTGACGCTGAGCGTAAACGTGCTCGTGAAGAGTTACGTAAGCAAGTCGCGATGTTGGCTGTGGCCGGCGCCGAGAAGATCATCGAACGTTCCGTGGATGAAGCTGCTAACAGCGACATCGTAGATAAACTGGTCGCTGAACTGTAAGGAGGGAGGGGCTGATGTCTGAATTTATTACTGTAGCTCGCCCCTACGCCAAAGCAGCTTTTGACTTTGCTGTTGAGCATCAAAGCGTTGAACGCTGGCAGCAAATGCTGTCATTTGCCGCAGAAGTCGCTCGAAATGAACAGATGACGGATCTCCTTTCCGGTGCTTTGGCGCCGGAAGCGATGTCGGCGTCTTTCATCGCTATCTGTGGCGATCAACTCGACGAAGCTGGCCAGAACCTGATTAAGGTTATGGCAGAAAATGGGCGTTTGACAGCGCTTCCTGCTGTACTGGAGCAGTTCATTCACTTACGTGACGCGCATGAAGCGACTGCGGAAGTTGATGTGATCTCCGCCAATACACTGAGTGACGAACAGCTGGCAAAAATCAGCGCCGCGATGGAAAAACGTCTGTCACGCAAAGTTAAGCTGAATTGCAAAATTGATAAGTCTGTAATGGCAGGCGTCGTCATCCGTGCGGGTGATATGGTTATTGACGGCAGTGTACGTGGCCGTCTTGAGCGTCTGGCAGACGTCTTGCAGTCTTAAGGGGACTGGAGCATATGCAACTGAATTCCACCGAAATCAGCGAACTGATCAAGCAGCGCATTGCTCAGTTCAATGTAGTGAGCGAAGCTCACAACGAAGGTACTATTGTTTCTGTAAGTGACGGTATCATCCGCGTACACGGCTTGGCCGATGTTATGCAGGGTGAGATGATTGCCCTGCCGGGTAACCGTTACGCTATCGCATTGAACCTGGAACGCGATTCCGTTGGTGCGGTCGTTATGGGTCCGTATGCTGACCTTGCCGAAGGCATGAAGGTTAAGTGTACTGGCCGTATCCTGGAAGTTCCGGTTGGCCGTGGCCTGCTGGGCCGTGTAGTGAACACCTTGGGTGACGCTATCGACGGTAAAGGTCCGGTTGATAACGACGGTTTCTCGCCGATTGAAGTTATCGCCCCAGGCGTTATTGAACGTCAATCCGTTGATGAGCCGGTTCAGACTGGCTACAAATCTGTCGATGCGATGATTCCAATTGGTCGTGGCCAGCGTGAGCTGATCATCGGCGACCGTCAGACCGGTAAAACCGCGCTGGCGATCGATGCCATCATTAACCAGCGTGATTCCGGCATCAAATGCGTGTACGTAGCCATTGGTCAGAAAGCTTCTACCATCGCGAACGTAGTACGCAAACTGGAAGAGCATGGCGCGCTGGCTAACACTATTGTCGTGGTCGCTTCTGCATCCGAATCCGCCGCGCTGCAATATCTGGCGCCATATGCCGGTTGCGCGATGGGCGAATATTTCCGTGACCGCGGTGAAGATGCGTTGATCGTGTACGATGACCTGTCTAAACAGGCTGTTGCTTACCGTCAGATTTCACTGTTGCTGCGCCGTCCGCCGGGACGTGAAGCATTCCCTGGCGACGTGTTCTACCTCCACTCTCGTCTGCTGGAGCGTGCGTCTCGCGTTAACGCGGATTACGTTGAAGCCTTTACTAAAGGCGAAGTGAAAGGGAAAACCGGTTCACTGACCGCGTTGCCGATTATCGAAACGCAGGCGGGCGACGTTTCGGCGTTCGTTCCGACCAACGTTATTTCGATTACCGATGGTCAGATCTTCCTGGAATCCAACCTGTTTAACTCCGGTATTCGTCCGGCGGTTAACCCAGGTATTTCGGTTTCCCGTGTTGGCGGTGCCGCTCAGACCAAGATCATTAAGAAACTGTCCGGTGGTATTCGTACCGCGTTGGCACAGTATCGTGAACTGGCGGCGTTCTCGCAGTTCGCTTCCGATCTGGATGATGCAACCCGTAAACAGCTAAGCCATGGTCAGAAAGTGACCGAGTTGCTGAAACAGAAACAGTATGCGCCGATGTCTGTTGCGCAGCAGGGTCTGGTGCTGTTCGCGGCCGAGCGTGGCTTCCTGAACGATGTTGAACTGGCGAAAGTCGGTAGCTTCGAAGCGTCGCTGTTGGCTTATGCCGATCGTGAGCACGCCGAGCTGATGCAAGAAATCAACCAGTCTGGGAACTACAACAACGAAATCGAAGAGAAGCTGAAAGGCATCCTCGAAACGTTTAAAGCAACCCAGTCCTGGTAATGTCTGGCGGCTTGTCTGAAAAGGCAGGCCGCAAGGCTTTGAGGAGAAGCTAATGGCCGGCGCAAAAGAGATACGTAGTAAGATCGGCAGCGTAAAAAATACGCAGAAGATCACCAAAGCGATGGAAATGGTCGCCGCCTCCAAAATGCGTAAAACGCAAGAACGCATGGCGGCCAGCCGTCCGTATGCAGAAACCATGCGCAAAGTGATTGGTCACATTGCGCTGGGTAATCTGGAATACAAGCACCCTTACCTGGAGGAGCGCGACGTTAAGCGCGTCGGCTACCTGGTCGTATCTACCGACCGCGGGCTTTGTGGTGGTTTGAACATTAACCTGTTCAAAAAATTGCTGGCGGAAATGAAAGGCTGGAGCGATAAGGGCGCCGAGAGCGATTTGGCGATTATCGGTTCTAAAGGCCTGTCATTTTTCAGTTCCGTAGGCGGCAATGTTGTCGCGCAGGTCAGCGGAATGGGGGATAACCCGTCGCTGTCCGAACTGATTGGCCCGGTAAAAGTGATGTTGCAGGCATACGACGAAGGTCGTATCGATAAGCTGTATGTTGTCAGCAACAAATTTAATAACACCATGTCCCAAACTCCAACGATCACGCAATTGCTGCCGTTACCGCCAGCAGAAGGCGAAGAAGATCTGAAGAAGAAAACGTGGGATTACCTGTATGAGCCGGATCCGAAAGTGCTGCTGGATACATTACTGCGTCGCTATGTCGAATCCCAGGTTTATCAGGGCGTGGTGGAAAACCTGGCCAGCGAGCAGGCCGCGCGTATGGTGGCGATGAAAGCTGCAACCGATAACGGCGGTAACCTGATCAAAGAGCTTCAGTTGGTTTACAACAAAGCTCGTCAGGCCAGCATCACTCAGGAACTTACCGAGATCGTCTCGGGGGCCTCCGCGGTTTAACCAGGTATACCCTGCCGAGCGTTTGGCAGGCGGGGTATAAACGAATTAGGTAGAGGATTCAAGATGGCTACTGGAAAGATTGTCCAGGTAATCGGCGCCGTAGTTGACGTCGAGTTCCCTCAGGACGCAGTACCACAAGTGTACAGCGCCCTTGAGGTTAAAAATGGTGATGCTCGTCTGGTGCTGGAAGTACAGCAGCAGCTGGGTGGCGGCGTGGTACGTACCATCGCTATGGGTTCTTCCGACGGTCTGCGCCGTGGTTTGGAAACCGTTGACCTTGAGCACCCGATTGAAGTCCCGGTAGGTAAAGCAACGCTTGGCCGTATCATGAACGTGCTGGGCGAGCCGATCGATATGAAAGGCGACATCGGCGAAGAAGAGCGCTGGGCTATTCACCGTGCGGCGCCCACCTACGAAGAGCTATCCAGCTCTCAGGAATTGCTGGAAACCGGGATTAAAGTTATCGACCTGATTTGTCCGTTTGCTAAAGGCGGTAAAGTGGGTCTGTTCGGTGGCGCCGGTGTAGGTAAAACCGTAAACATGATGGAATTGATTCGTAACATCGCGATCGAGCACTCCGGTTATTCGGTGTTTGCCGGTGTGGGCGAACGTACCCGTGAAGGTAACGACTTCTATCATGAAATGACCGACTCCAACGTTCTGGATAAAGTATCGCTGGTATATGGCCAGATGAACGAGCCGCCAGGAAACCGTCTGCGCGTGGCGCTGACTGGCCTGACAATGGCGGAGAAATTCCGTGATGAAGGCCGTGACGTTCTGCTGTTCGTGGATAACATTTACCGTTATACCCTGGCCGGTACTGAAGTTTCCGCGTTGCTTGGTCGTATGCCTTCTGCGGTAGGTTATCAGCCAACGTTGGCGGAAGAGATGGGTGTCTTGCAAGAGCGTATTACCTCTACCAAGACCGGTTCTATCACCTCCGTGCAGGCAGTTTACGTCCCTGCGGATGACTTGACTGACCCGTCTCCGGCAACCACCTTTGCGCACCTTGACTCTACGGTAACGCTGAGCCGCCAAATTGCGTCTCTGGGGATTTACCCGGCGGTTGATCCACTGGATTCCACTAGCCGTCAGCTCGATCCGCTGGTTGTTGGTCAGGAACACTACGATACCGCGCGTGGCGTGCAGTCTATTCTGCAACGTTACCAGGAACTGAAAGATATCATCGCCATTCTCGGTATGGATGAACTGTCAGAAGAAGATAAGCTGCTGGTGGCGCGTGCGCGTAAGATTCAGCGCTTCCTGTCTCAGCCGTTCTTCGTAGCAGAAGTCTTTACAGGTTCACCTGGCAAATACGTGTCGCTGAAAGAAACCATCCGTGGCTTTAAAGGCATCATGGAAGGTGAATTCGACCATCTGCCAGAGCAGGCTTTCTACATGGTGGGTTCTATCGACGAAGCCGCGGAAAAAGCGAAGAAACTGTAATTACGGTTTCCCGGGAGGTTAACTATGGCTATGACTTATCATCTGGATGTCGTCAGCGCAGAACAGCGTATGTTCAGCGGTGTGGTGCAAAAAATTCAGGTGTCAGGCAGCGAAGGCGAACTGGGGATTTACCCTGGCCATGCGCCGCTGCTCTCTGCCATTAAACCTGGTATGATTCGTATCGTTAAACAGCACGGCGAAGAAGAGTATATTTATCTCTCTGGCGGCGTACTGGAAGTGCAGCCGGGTACGGTTACCGTACTGGCCGATACGGCAATTCGCGGTACCGATCTCGATGAAGCGCGCGCGCTGGAAGCAAAACGCAAAGCGGAAGAGCATATGAACAGCTCCCACGGCGATGTGGATTTTGCTCAGGCCTCAGCAGAACTGGCGAAAGCTATTGCCAAGTTGCGCGTCATTGAATTGACGAAAAAAGCGATGTAATTCAGGTCGTATGGATGTAAAAAAGCCAGCCACATTATATATGGCTGGCTTTTTCTTAGATTATCTAAAAATTAGAGGGCTTAGTTTTTGTTTCTTACATACCGGAGTTAAAGGTTAGACGATAGTCGCGAATCATCTCAGCTGCAGCGTCTTTACCATAAATTACACCTGTAACCATGCCAAATACTGGTCCTACGATAGCGCCAAGAATTGCCCCTACACCTTGTGCAATAATACCGCCTACACCATGTGATTTACTACCCGGGCCGCCGCCAATAATTAGACCTGTCGCTAATCCATCAATGAGGCCAAATACTAAACCTTCGACTGCTTCACCAAAACTCTCAACATAACCACCGCTAACCTGCTGTACTTCGTATACGTTTAATTCTTTCATCATAATTTCCTTATTAAAGTTTTATTTACAGACCCTCTGTCTGTAGAGGAAATATTAAGAACTTTAGGTCATGATGCATATAGTAATTTCTTATAAAATGACAAGGTTAAATTCTTAATTTTCTAAGTGAAATAACATGAGGCTTGGAGGAGTTTCTGACATTACGTGTAGATTTTTGAACGCTATCAGTGTCTAATTTATGGAAATTCTGGTGGTGAATATCTTTATGTCAAATAACCCAATGAGTGTGGTGATCCTTGCCGCTGGCAAGGGGACCCGCATGTATTCGGATCTTCCTAAAGTCCTGCATACGCTGGCAGGGAAACCCATGGTGCAACACGTTATCGATGCTGCAAAACACCTTGGCGCGCGTAAGGTGAATCTGGTCTATGGGCACGGTGGCGATCGGCTGAAATCGGTATTGAATGATGACTCACTGAATTGGGTGCTGCAGGCCGAACAGCTCGGTACTGGCCACGCGATGCAACAAGCGGCGCCGCATTTTGCCGATGATGAAGATATTCTGATGCTGTATGGTGACGTGCCCCTTATTTCAGTCGAAACGCTGGAACGCCTGCGTGCCGTTAAGCCACAGGGTGGCATCGGGTTGCTAACAGTAATACTGGATAACCCGACCGGCTATGGTCGCATTGTGCGTCAGCAGGGCGAAGTGGTCGGGATTGTCGAGCAGAAAGACGCTAATCCTGAGCAACTGGCAATTCAGGAAATTAACACCGGCATTCTGCTGGCCAACGGCGGCGATCTTAAGCACTGGCTAAGCAAACTGAACAATAACAACGCCCAGGGCGAATATTACATTACCGATGTTATTGCCCTTGCCCACCAGCAGGGCCGCCACATTGCAACAGTCCATCCGACACGTAGCAGCGAAACCGAAGGGGTGAATAATCGTCTGCAACTGGCAACCCTGGAGCGTGTTTATCAGGCCGAACAAGCAGAGAAATTGCTATTGGCTGGCGTTATGTTACGCGATCCGGCGCGTTTCGATTTGCGAGGTGAACTGCAACACGGTCGTGACGTGGAAATCGATACGAATGTGATTATCGAAGGCCGGGTCAAACTCGGTAACCGGGTTAAAATCGGTAGCGGCTGCGTGATTAAGAACAGCGTAATTGGCGATGACTGTGAAATCAGCCCTTATACGGTGATGGAAGACGCCGATCTTTCTGACGCCTGTACCGTTGGCCCCTTCGCACGGCTGCGACCGGGGAGCGAATTGGCGGAAGGCGCCCATGTTGGCAACTTTGTCGAAATGAAAAAAGCCTCGCTTGGCAAAGGTTCGAAAGCCGGTCATCTCAGCTATTTGGGCGATGCTGAAATCGGGTCTGGAGTGAATATTGGCGCCGGTACCATCACCTGTAACTACGATGGCGCGAACAAATTTAAAACCATCATCGGTGATGATGTGTTTGTCGGTTCCGACACCCAACTGGTGGCGCCAGTTAGCGTTGCGAAAGGCGCGACGATTGCGGCTGGCACCACGGTTATGAAGGATATTACCGACGCTGCTTTAGTTTATAACCGTAAAGAACAAAACCATAAAACTGGCTGGCAACGTCCGGTCAAAAAGAAATAACACCATAATAATCCCCACCTCTACACGGCTCGGGGAACCGGTTAATACCGGAATAATCAGGTCAGAAGACAATATGGATGGCGGTATTCTCTGAGAGAAACGCCATGGATTCAGGAATACAAACATGTGTGGAATTGTTGGCGCGGTCGCGCAACGTGATATCGCAGAAATTTTGCTGGAAGGTCTGCGCCGCCTGGAATATCGCGGGTATGACTCCGCGGGCTTGGCGGTAGTTGATCAACAGGGCCAGGTTACCCGCCTGCGCCGTCTTGGCAAGGTACAGAAACTGGCTGAAGCGGCGGATGAGCATCCGTTGGTTGGTGGTACCGGGATTGCCCATACCCGCTGGGCGACGCACGGTGAGCCGTCAGAGAAAAATGCGCATCCGCATATCTCCAGCCATATTATTGTGGTGCATAACGGAATTATTGAGAACCATGAACCGCTGCGCGAACAACTGATTGCCCTTGGCTATCAGTTTGCTTCTGAAACCGATACCGAAGTTGTGGCGCACTTGGTTCACCATGAGCAACAACAGCATGGCGGAACGTTGCGCGAGGTGGTTTTACGGGTTATTCCACAACTGCGCGGCGCGTATGGCATGGTCATTATGGATAGTCGCGATCCGTCGGTGCTGGTGGCCGCTCGTTCAGGCAGCCCGCTGGTGATTGGGCGCGGCGTCGGCGAAAATTTTATCGCCTCCGATCAATTAGCCTTGCTGCCGGTTACTCGCCGTTTTATCTATCTGGAAGAAGGCGATGTGGCGGAAGTGACGCGCCGCGAAGTTACGATTATCGATCGCGCGGGTCAGCCCGCGACGCGTAGCGAAATTGAATCCAGCGTGCAGTACGATGCCGGTGATAAAGGTGTTTATCGCCATTACATGCAAAAAGAGATTTATGAGCAACCGTTAGCGATTAAAAACACCTTAACCGGGCGCTTTAGCCACGGTGAAGTGGACCTTTCCGAACTGGGCGCAGAAGCCAATACATTACTGTCGCAGGTTGAACATATTCAGATTGTCGCCTGCGGAACGTCGTACAATTCCGGCCTGGTATCGCGCTACTGGTTTGAAGCCTTAGCCAACGTTCCTTGCGATGTGGAAATTGCCTCTGAGTTTCGTTACCGCAAATCGGCAGTACGTAAAAATAGCTTGCTGATTACCCTCTCTCAATCCGGGGAAACCGCCGATACGCTGGCGGCCCTGCGCTTATCGAAAGAGCTTGGCTATCTGGGTTCACTGGCGATTTGTAACGTTGCCGGCTCCTCGTTAGTGCGTGAGTCTGATTTAGCGCTAATGACCAAAGCCGGTACTGAAATCGGCGTGGCTTCCACTAAAGCGTTCACCACGCAACTGACGGTGTTGCTGATGCTGGTGGCGAAAATGAGCCGCCTGAAAGGTGCCAATCCACAGGTTGAACACGACATTGTTCATGCCCTACAGGCGTTACCGAGCCGCATTGAGCAAATGTTGGCGCAGGATAAGTTGATCGAAAGCCTGGCGGAAGATTTCTCTGATAAGCATCATGCGTTATTCCTTGGTCGCGGCGATCAGTATCCGATTGCGATGGAGGGGGCGCTGAAGCTGAAAGAGATTTCTTACATCCATGCAGAAGCTTACGCGGCGGGCGAACTCAAACATGGCCCGTTAGCGCTGATTGATGCAGATATGCCGGTTATCGTAGTGGCGCCGAATAATGAACTGCTTGAGAAACTGAAATCGAATATTGAAGAAGTACGCGCTCGCGGCGGTTTGTTGTATGTTTTTGCCGACCAGGATGCCGGGTTCAGCGATAGCGAAGGTATGCGTATCATTCCGTTGCCACACGTCGAAGAAGCGATCGCGCCGATATTTTATACCGTGCCGCTACAGTTGCTCTCCTATCATGTGGCGTTGATTAAAGGTACTGACGTCGATCAGCCGCGTAATCTGGCGAAATCGGTCACGGTAGAGTAGCCAACTCACCGGTGATAAAATCAAAATCCGGCGCCTTATCGTAAGGTTGCCGGATTTGCTTGCAGTCTTTGGGTTCCTCTTTATACTAAAAAGACAAGGTGATGGCGTTCCACCTTCCCCAACCGCCCCTTCAGGGCTGATGACGCCTGATATGACTCTTGATTTCCAGGAGATATGTCAGGCCGAATAAAATTCCCCCTCCGGCCCGCGTATTTCCCTTACCGGGGGGCACCTCTTTGATACACGTTTTTGGTCATACCCATCCTGACAGCGATGCTATCTGCACTGCCGTGGTAGCCGCACATTGGCTCACGCTCCGTAACCATCCCGCTCGTGCCTGGCGGCTCGGTGAAGCGAATCGGGAAACGCGCTTTATTTTCGAGCAGGCCGGTATCCCTTTGCCAGAACGGCTAAATATTCCTCTTAAAAATGAACAGGTTTGGCTGGTTGACTTTACTGAGCCTGCTCAGGGGCCTCTCGACCTGCTGCAAAGTCAGATCCTGGGCATCATCGACCATCATCGCTTGGGCGGGTTAACCACACAGTTGCCGCCGGAGGTCTGGATAAAACCGGTTGGCAGTAGCGCCACACTATTGTGGATGCTGATGGATACCGATGCCCGGCACTCCTTGCCGCCAACCCTCGCCATCCTGTTGTTGGGCGCGCTGCTCAGCGACACAGTCAATCTTCACTCACCGACCTCCACGGAGGACGACATTCGCATCGCCACCGAACTCAGCGTGGTGTCCGGTGTGAACCGTAAATCTTTTGCGCGTGAACTACTGCGCGCCAAAACCGATATTGCTGACCAGTCAGCGGAGCAACTGCTGGATAAGGATCTCAAGGCCTTCGTCATCGCCGGGATAGATGTGCGTATTGCTCAGCTTGAAGTGAGCTCGCAGCAGCAGATTGCTCCGCTTATTGATGACCTGCACGCTGCCATGATGGATATGGCAAGCCAAACTGGCGCGGGACTGGTGGTGTTGATGCTTACCGACATCACAGATTGTTATTCCACGCTGTATTTCGCAGGACGGGAGAGCCGCAACATGGCTTCCTGCTCCGTACCGGGCATGCTCAGCAGAAAGAAACAGCTTCTGCCATGGCTTGAGGCCCACCTTAACCAGAGTCGGAGTTAAATCATGAACAGTTACACGCATGCACTGGTACTGGTACACGGTAAAGAGGATGGAAGCCTGCTGCTCGCCGGGGCGGTCGCGTTGGCGCAGCCGTTAAATATGAAAATCACACTTGCTCATATTAGCGATGACTACCGCGAAATGAATTATGTCTCAGATAGCCTGATGGACGATGCCGTTTCGGAAGAAGTTGTGAAAGCGAAAGCACTGCTGAGCGAACTGTCTGCCTCGACGGACCAGGCGGTAGATACCCGCCAACTGGTGACCATGAGGCGCTTTGAGGATGTAGAAAAATGCATTGCCGAACTCGGTATTGACCTCGTTATTGCCGGACACCGTAACCGTCTAATGAGCGCTCTGACGTCCCGTTCGGCTGAATATATCAACCACCTAACCGTGGATGTTCTGATTAAACACATACATGACTAAGCCACAGGAGAAAACTATGAGTTTCACACTGGACAAGGTGTACGCCCGCGAAATTCTTGACTCGCGAGGTAATCCCACCGTTGAAGTCGAGGTATCTACCCCTGACGAGCAGATGGCGCGTGCGTCAGTACCCTCTGGTGCCAGCACCGGTTCACGGGAGGCGGCAGAGCGGCGCGATGGCGATGCCGGACGCTATGGCGGTAAAGGAGTGAAAAAGGCCGTTAACGCCGTAAATACCGAAATCGGTGAGGCCATTAGGGGAATCGACGTCCGAGAACAGCGCCATCTGGATAACCTAATGTTGGCGTTAGACGGCACAGAAAATAAAACCCGGCTCGGTGCTAACGCCATTCTGGCTGTGTCGCTGGCGGTCGCCCGGCTGGCAGCACAAGTCATGCAACAACCGCTGTACCGCTATCTCGGTGGGCTGCGGGCTAATCTATTACCGGTACCTTGTATGAATATTATCAACGGCGGCGTGCATGCCCGTGGACAAGGGGCTGACTTTCAGGAGTTTATGATAGCGCCACACGGTGCGCCGACGTTGAGTGAAGCGGTACGGCAGGGTAGCGAGGTTTACCAGGCACTGCGTCAAATACTGCTGGCGAAAAACCTCTCGGCGGCAGTGGGAGATGAAGGTGGGTTTGCGCCGACTGTTGCGTCCAACCGGGAGCCGCTTGAATTCATCGTTCAGGCGATTGAGAAGGCCGGTTATCGTCCAGGTGAGGATATCAGCATTTGTATGGATCCGGCATCAAGCGAGTTTTATCGGGACGGTAAGTATCATCTTCGCACCGAAAGCAGCGCACTGAGCGCCATTGAGATGACAGATTACTACGGTGAGTTAATGGACCAATTCCCTATCATACTGCTAGAGGATGGTCTGGCTGAAGATGACTGGGACGGCTGGAAGCATCTTTATCAGCAACTTGGCAGCCGGGCAGAACTGGTGGGTGATGATCTGTTTGTCACCAACGTGAAGTACATCCGTCGTGGCATTGAAGAGAACCTCGCCAGCGCAGCGTTGATTAAGCTTAATCAGATTGGTTCGTTAAGTGAGACTTTTGACGCCGTTGCCCTCTGCCAACAACATGGCTGGGGAGCCTTCATTTCACATCGCAGCGGTGAGACCACGGATACCTTTATCGCCGATATGACTGTCGCCCTGCGTGCCGGGCACCTGAAAACCGGCGCGCCTTGTCGAGGGGAGCGTGTGGAAAAATATAATCAACTGATGAGAATTGAGCAGGCATTGGGAGAAGGCGCGCAGTATGCGGGCCTGCAGGCGTTTACTCGTCGCGGATAAACCGTCAATCGCCGGGCGAACCCAGCCTGGCAACATTTCGGGAATGAAAATGGCACCCTCAAAGCTTGTTTTACTGCGCCATGGCGAAAGCGTATGGAACCTGGAAAACCGCTTTACCGGCTGGACCGACGTACCGTTGACCGAAAAGGGCCAGCGGGAAGCCGACAAAGCAGGCATTCTACTCAGAGAGGCCGGGTTATTGCCCGACTGTGTGAGTACTTCGCTGTTGGTTCGCTGTATTCATACCGTATGGCGAGTGCTGGATCAGCTTGATCGTAGTTGGTTGCCGGTGGATACAACCTGGCGGCTTAATGAACGCCATTATGGCGCGCTGCAAGGGCTTAACAAAGAGGAAACCGCCCGTCTAATGGGGGAGGATATCGTCAATCAATGGAGAAAAAGCTTTCGGGGCATTCCCCCTGCCGATCCGGAGTCACCGGCTCGTCTTCATCAGGATGCGCGTTATCGGAATGTTGCGCTGCGTGATTTACCCTCGACAGAAAGCCTGGAGATGACTATTCGTCGCGTGCTTCCCTGGTGGCGGCACGTAGTGGTGCCGCAACTTCAGAGTGGCAAAACCGTACTGATTGTTGCGCATCGTAATTCACTGCGCGCATTGATCATGTTTTTAAACGGGATGGATGAAGAAGCGGTCTCTCACCTTCATGTACCGACGGGAGTGCCGATGGTATATGAAATGGAACAGGGAGGCTGGCGCCCATGTCGGGAGCCTCTGGCGTAAGCCGGAGGCTTTTTTCTTGCCATCCGATGATGACTAAACGGAGACGCCGCACAACTTTTTCATGATCAGGTTAATGTCGCTAATTTGCTCCAGCGTCCAGCACTGTTCTACCAACGCATTGGCTTGATTTGGCTCCAACTGATGACCGATAGCATCCAGTAACTTACCGCTTAATTTCTCATCGCTTAATGGCATGGAAGCGGTGCCCTGATTACGCTCCACTTCATAGTGCGAAACGGTATTATCCGACCAGTGTAGCGTTAGGCGACAACCGCGTTTATCGATCTGATTATCGGATTGAATATTTACCAATGAACAGAGACGCGTAATGATCGGATCATTAATCGTATCCTGTTCAAAATCGCCTAGCCCCAACCCGCCGCGCGTCAACGCCACCGCAATACAGTAAGGCGTGCTAAACCGGGCTTCTGAACCGGTTAATGGGTGTGCCAATGCGGTTACTGCCGCTGAGAAAGGGTGCATACGAATTTCAATACGCGTAATGGTACGTTCCGCACTGACATCCGCCGCTGCCGCCGTCGCCGCTTCAATCGCCGCGTGCGTTAGCGAGGCGGTGGGATACAGCTTGTTGCCGTTTTCTGGCAAATGCCAATGCTGATTCAGCCCCTCGGTTAATAGCGCCATATTGGGATCCAGACTTACCGCTCGCAGCAGGCCGCGTTGGCCCTCAATGGCGGTGTCGGTTGAGGTAAAACCCGCTTCAGCCAGTAATGCGGAGAGCACGCCATCCATGGCTGCTTTTGCCGGATGTAGCGCTTTAGTGTCACTGCCGTACACTTCGCGAATGCCAGCCGCTTGGGTTGCACTACATCCCAGCGCGTGGGTCGTTTCTTGTACCGAAAGCTTTAGCGCGTTAGCTGCCGCAGCGGCAGCGGCGACATGCCCCATGGTGCCGGTTACATGCCAGGCGCTTTGATAATGGCTTGGCCCGGCAGCGCGCGCTACCCGCGCACCGGTTTCAAATCCGGCAACGTAAGCGGTTAACACCTCTTTACCGGTCAACTGGCGCAGTTGACCGATCGCCATAATCGCGGGCCACAAACAAGAACTAAGGTGAATAGTGGTTTCAATCGGATTGAAGACGTCATCGTAATCAAGCAGGTGTGACGCATACGCATTACCTAATGCAGCATAGGGCGCTGACGTGGCAATATTCGTCCCCACCAAGGTGGCGGCACCTTCTTGGCCCAGTGCGGCCAAGACCTTTTGCACTTTCCTGGCACCCGGCTGGCTGGCACCAGCCAATGCCGCCGCGCTCCAGTCTACCAATGCCCGCTTACCATAATGGATCACCTCAGGAGGCAGGTCCTCCCAGCAGAGCGATGACGCAAAGTGACCGAGTTGGCTCGTTTTTGTAACCTCAGAAATGACTTCAGCCATTTAGTTTTTCTCCTTCAGCAAGGTGACCAATTGTTTTATATCGGTGGTGTAAGACGACATTTTTTGCTTTAGCGCATCGCCGGTAACGTATTGCGTCCGATCCCCTTCTTCCGCCATATACTTTTCCCACTCAGGCGACTTAACCAGCTTGCTAAAGATGTTCTGATACCAGGCGATAGTTTCCGGTTTCACGCCAGGAGGTGCGGCGATACCGCGGAATTGCAACTCATCCGGGACGCCATTCATCGGTACGCCCTGTTCAATCAGCGTTGATACGTTGGGGAATTTTTTATTGCGGTCGCTACTCAGTACGCCAATAATCTTCAACTGTCCGGCGGCAACTTGCTCGGAAAAGTCATTTTGCGCACCGATCATCATTTGCGCATCGCCACGCAACAGGGCGGTAATACGCGGGCCGCCGTCGGCGAAAGAGAGGTATTTCCAACTGGTGCCGGTATTTTTCTGAATCTGTAACGCGGCAAGGTTATCAACGGATTGGTAGGCACCTCCTACCTGTACTAACTGGCCCGGATGCTTTTTAGCATCGGCGATAAAGTCCGCGAAAGTGTTGTAGGGCGACTTCGCCGGTACCGCCACCAACTGCTGTTCGTCCGCCAACATGGCGATCACCGTCAGCTTATCAACAGTCGTGGCGGCTTTGTTGCCAGCGGTAAATCCGGTCGAAACCCACTTGGAGGTAAATGCAGAGATGTAATTGGGGTCGTTGGCGTGCTCGTTAAGAAAGTTCATTGCCGCCAAACCACCTCCCTGTGGTTTAGATAACACCGGCCAGTTTTGATCAAGCACGTGCGCCTGCTGAGCGATTTTGACAATTTCACGGGCGAAGAGATCGCTACCGCCGCCCGGGCCGGTATCAACTACCATCTGCACATTATTAGGAATGGCGGCATTTTCCTGCTTATCGCAGGCCACGAGCGAAAAGGCCAAGAAGGCGATGCTGCTCATCAGGGCCAGCGGCCGTAATGTTTTGCTTTTCATCATTGCTCCCGATGTAACGGTTATTTTCGGTTTTAAGCGAGGTATCGGCGATTAATACGCCGACATGGCCCGACGACGATGTTTCGTGCGGCTATAAACCGCAAAGGCGATCAACAATAAAATGGCGGCCACAATGCCGGCTGAAATCGGGCGTTCAATGAAAATAGAGAGCCGGTTATTGGACAGCATTAATGACTGACGAATAGAGCTTTCTGCTTCCGGGCCAAGAACAAAGGCCATCAGCATCGGCGCGGCGGGTATTTCAAGCCGGCGCATCATGTAACCAAAGGCGCTGAATCCCATCAGTAACCACACATCAAAGATTGAGCCGCGCACGCTGTACGCACCGACTACCGCCAGTAGCAAAATGATGGGATAAAGCAGCCAGTAAGGAATACGCAGAATTTGCACCCATACCGGGATCATCGGCAGGTTTAATACCAACAGAACGATGGTACCCAAGTAGAGGCTGGCGATGACCGGCCAGACAATTTCCGGATGGCTGGTAAACAGCAGAGGGCCAGGTTGAATACCGTACAGCAATAGCGCGGCTAGCATTACGGTGGTACTGGCGCTGCCGGGAAGCCCCAAGCTGAGCAGCGGTATCATGGTGCCGCCAGATTCAGAGTTGTTGGCGGCTTCCGGTCCTGCGACGCCTTCAATTGCACCGGTACCAAATTTTTCCGGATGTTTGGAGGTATTTTTCACCAAGGCATAAGAAACAAATGATGCGATGGTGGAGCCGCCGCCGGGAAGCGCGCCGATGAAAAAGCCAACTATTGAACCGAGTAAAATTGCTAAGCGTGAACGCCGGAGATCATCCCAGGTCGGTAGATAATCACGGAAGCGTTTTGGCGTATCCATCGGTTTCGCTTCTTTCATTTTTTTACCGGTATTGATAAGTACTTCACTGATAGCAAACAGGCCAAGCGTCAAAATCAGGAATTCAATGCCGTCATACAGGTTGATACTGCCGAAGGTGAACCTTTCGCTGCCGGTAAAAATATCAACGCCGACACAGGCAACCAGCAGGCCGAACAACATAGAAATCAGCCCTTTAATCGGTGATTTTCCCGCCATGGAGACAACCAGTAGCAGACCAAACACCATTAACATGGCAAATTCAGGCGGCCCGAAATCGATAGCGATTTTCGCCGCCAGCGGCGCGGCGAAGGTGAGACCGATAACGCCGATAGTGCTGGCAATAAAGCCAGAGATAGCCGACATACCCATGGCGGCGCCGGCGCGTCCCTGTTTCGCCAGTTCGTGTCCGTCATAACAGAGCACGACTGAAGAGGTTTCGGTCGGAATATTTAACAAAATTGCGGTGGTCGCACCGGCAAACTTTGCACCGTGGTAGATGCCAGCCATCATAATCAGGCCAGTGGCGGGCGGCAGGCGTAACGTTAGTGGTAACAAAATCGCAAGAGTCGCCGCCGGGTTGCCGAGGCCGGGTAAGATACCAATTAGCGTGCCAAGAACGGCGCCAGCGATTATCCACATGAGGTTCATCAGGGTCAGCGCCCCTTCGAAGCCATCCATTAGGTTGTAGAGTACGGACATGATGATTTCTCTCTTTTATTTGTCTTTGCTATCAAATACCTAATATGCCGGTATGAAACATACCGACAGGTAGGGCGATGCCCAGTAACCGAACGAAGAGGAAATAGAGCACGATGGGCGTGACGATAAGTGCGACCCAAGACGTCAGGCCGCGACGCTTTTCTACGCCGAGCAGAAGCCAGGCCATCAACACGGCGCCGGTCACGACAAAGCCGAATACAGGAAGTAGTGGAACGGCAACCAGATAACCGGCGAAAACCGCGATAGTTTTGCGGGGAATATAGGGCGCATTGGTTTCACGCGGGCCAAGTTTCCCGTGCGTGGTGTGTTCATGCGGTGAAACAGAACCTATCGCCCGGACCTCGGGTCCGCCAGGTCGAAAACCCTGGATGGCTAGCACCGCACCCAAAATAATTAATCCGGTAGAGACGATCAGCGGCAAGAAGCCGGGGCCGGGGACCTGATTAGCGTAAAAGGGCAGTTGCCAGGCGATAATAAATGCCGCCGCGCCGACAATAGCCACGACAATGCCGAGTATCACATCTGTGCGTCGCATTTCTGTTACCCGTATAGCAGACATAATTTCTCCAATGCAGACATTCGTTTCGCTGAGGTATAAAAAATAATCAGAGGGGTGTCAAGAAACCATCAAACAAAATTGCGCGTGATGTGACCGGCTTGTCTTTTCCACGAAAAAAAAGTGACTATTCGCGTGAATAAGCTAGCTGTGTCGTTAAGGTCAGCAGAGGAGAAATCCATCACGCCGAAAGGTAGGGGCTGGCGTGATGGTGAGGCTTACGATGCCACGGTTTAGAAACAGAGAAATGAAGTTTGATCGCACTTTCCGTTAGACAGACAGATCGCGAAATTGCTGACGTATCTCTTTCAGTGCTTTTACCAAATTGATCTGCAGCTCTGGCAACAGACGGGTTACCGGCACTGCGACGGCAATAGAAGCTACAGGCCGATCCGCCGCGTTAACTAAGGCGATAGCGACCGAGCCGACGCCTTCTTCACTCTCTTCATAATTGGTGGCATAGCCCTGATGACGTACATCGTCCAGCGCGTTTTCCAGTGCGGCGAAGGATTTTATCGATCGGGTGGTTTTTATGGTTAACGCTTCATCGGCATACAGCGCGCGGACTTGTTCAGGCGAGAACTCGCCGAGTAAAGCTTTGCCCGCCGAGGTGCAATGCGCGGGTAAAACCTGCCCGGTGCGGGCAATCACGCGTAGAGTGCGATCGCTCTCGACTGAGTCAAGATAGCGAACCTGGCTGCCTTCGAGCGTAACCAGGTGTACGGTTTCGCCAAAGCGCGTCGCCAGGGTTTCGAGGAAGGGTCTGGCCTGTGTTCGGACGTCCATTTTCTGTACCACCGCCAGACCAATATCAACCAGCATTGGGCCGGGGCGGTAAGCGCGGGTCGCGTCCTGACGAACAAACCCGCGATGGATGAGCATCGCCAGTAGGCGATGAGCAGTGGAATGTGCGACACCAAGGTAATTGCATGCATCGGTCAGGCGCATACTTTGCTGCTCTCTAAACAACAGGAGTAGCCGCAATGCATTATCGACCGATGAAATGGGATAACTTGGGGAACCGCCTTCACTGGCTTTATTTTCTTCACTCACGGATAGTCTCTCCTGTTTAATTCCTTATAGCAGACAATATTGACAATATTTATCGAGATTGTCCACATAGGGGTAAATTTTATCTTGACTTGAATGAAAACTGATAACACTATCGAAACTGTTCTCTGTGAGGACACACTTTCTTTAAGTTAGACATCACATAAACGAGAGGAGAAATGGGATGCGTATTCGTCACATTGGTGTTGTTACCAAAGATCTCGAACGAGCAGCCACGTTTTATGAGAAAGTCTTCGGTTTTAAACGCTTGGGCCCGGTACGTACCCCTGGACACTATCCGGGGAAAGCGATTGATATGAGCGATGGAGAGGTGAACTACTCCTTGCTCTGCCCGGATGAGCGTGTGGAGATGGTGCCCTGGCAGCAAGGGACACTGGGTACGAACCACGTTGGAATCGAAACCGATAATATTACCGGTGTTATTGAAGCGCTTAAAGAGTACGACATTGAAATCTACGGTGAAGATAAGCAACAGGTGCCTCCCCGTTTTTTCAAGTTTCTGGATCTGGACGGTGCTGAAATCGATGTAGCTACCATAGATCGTAGCTGGAAATTCTGAGTTCGCCGGATGGCAGACACGCCCAGGCGGGAGGGGGAGTATGCGATCGATTGAATCCAGGCATCGCCGCTCTTATCCTGCCTGGTTGCGCGTTATGGCAGTGTTTGCGCGCATTGGATGTACGGCTTTTGGCGGCGGCAGCGCTACCGTAGCCTCAATGCGCCAGGCCTGTCTGCGCCATCACTGGATGAATGAACAACAATTTGTTTCTACGCTGGTACTTTCGCGCCTGACACCGGGGATTAGCATCCTGGCGCAATCTTTACTTATTGGACGCGCTTCAGCCGGCGTGCCGGGTATGTTTGCCGCTCTGACGGGTTTGCTGACGCCTGCGTTGGCGATTACGTTCGCGCTGACGTGGCTTTATCAGACCATTCATAATCAGCCTGGCGTTGCGGGTCCTCTGCATGCTGTTGTCGCCACTGCCGCCGGGTTTACCGTGGCGTTAACGTTGCAACTAATGCGTGATGTTTTTCGCGGCCAGCGAATTGTCGTGGTATCGCTGGTGCTTATTTTTTACATCGCGTTGGCTTTTTGGGTAAACAATCCTCTCATTGTTATGGGCAGCGCCATTATTACCGCACTCCTTTTCCCTTCACTGTTTGAACCTGCCGCGCCTAAGCCAACATCTGTCGAACCCCGTAATAATAAAGCCGAGGAGCCATGACATTAACGCACCTTTTCTTGGTTATTTTTATGGCGAGCCTTCTGAGTTTCGGCGGCCTGAGTTCACTTCCTATCTTACGCGGACAATTACAAAATGCCGGTTTACCCGCCGATGTTCTGCTACTGAACGCGTTGGCGATTGGTAACATTGCGCCTGGCCCTAATGGGCTCTATCTGGTGGTTATGGGGTATTTTATCGGTGGGATCAAAGGGGCTTGTATATCGGTTGTTGCGCTGATCGCGCCGCCTTTTCTGATTATCGTTCTGGAACGTATTCGCAGCCGTCTGTTACATCTACGCCGTTTTCGCGCGGTGATGTTCTCTTTGAGCCTGGCGGTCGTTGCGGTGTTGGTTCCCTCCAGCGCTTCGCTCGTCAGCCATGCGGCAACGGATGTCCTCGGCATGATAATGGCAGCGACGGGCACACTATTATTATTGGTGCGGCTACCGTCGCTGGTGGGTATTGCTTTGGCAATCGTGGTCGGTTGCCTGGTTACCTAACAACCGACCTGTTTCACTTTGCGGTTTAGTGAATATTTTTATCCAACCAGCTTTGGATAAATTGAGCGGCCTGCAAATTATTCTCTTCCAGCATAATAAAGTGCCCATTCCCTTTTATCCCGGCATCAGGCAGGCGGATAAAATCATTTTTAACCCCTGCCTGTGTGAGATATTTCGAGGTGCAGTGATCAAATGGAACATGATATGACGATGCGCTGCCGACCATTAAAATCGGCACCTGCGCCAGATTAACCAGCTGATGCGCCGGTGTAGCTTGTAGCCAGCAACGGGTAACGTCCGCACTATCGGCTTTCGATTGTAACGTCGGTTTCAGCGCCTCAGGATCGGTGAGGGCCGGGCTGTAGGTTAAAGGGGTTTGCGTAATACCGTACGGACGCACCACCTTCTTGCCATATTTAAACCAGTCCGGCGCGCCGACATCTTTAAGGTTGTAAAACGGCGGGCCGCTGGATTCGACGGCAACTAACGCTTTCACACCTTTTGGTCGATCATTCGCAATTCCCCAGCCGATCGGGCCGGATTGCGAATGGGTCAACATGATTATCGGCCCAATCTTATCAATTAACTTGTCGACCGCTGAGCGATTAAGCGTTTCATTCTGTTGGAGATTCGTCATGTCTTCGACCTGGGCGGCAAAAAATTGGTCGAAAGTTTTATCACCCGGCTTACCCATCCCTGGCCATTGAGTATGTTGCTTCGCCTGCGGGTAGAGATTTTTATCTTGTTGACGAGAAAACCAGCTCATTGAGTACTCGGTACTGGGTTTACGCGTCGGGCCATAACTGTCCGGGTAGTAACCGGAACGGCCTCGCCCAACCTGGTCGACGACGTAGACCGCGTAGCCCTGGCTGAGAAACCAGGTCGCCCATCCTTCGCGTCCATCGGGCGTTTCGTAATAACCGGCTCCGGTTTGGCCGCCACCGTGAATTAAGACAATTGGCCATCGGTGGGTTTGTTTTGCCGGGATCTGATACTGAACGTACATTTGTCCCGCCATTCGCTGCCCATTATCGGTTGGCGTATAACTGCCCTCAACGTAAAAATTTCCCTGGCTTTGTATGGTTATCGGCCCTTTTTGTAGGGTAACGCGTTCGCTGCCCGGCGTCTGGGCCAGCGCGTTTGCCAACGGCAATCCACAGAAAAAAGCGGTAGTACAGAGAAAACCTAACGTATTTCGACCTTTCATTATTACTTACCTTGTTGGTGAGTAGATTTCCTTGCCGAATGGAAAGTCACCCCAACCACAGTCGAACAGGGGAAATAATCCCAGGCAAGCGCCCGGATTACGACACTGCCGGTCATAATCGGTAGATGGTCCTTTAGAGTTATTTCTTTATTAAGGACATCATTTCTACATATAAGATAGTGCTTATCGAGCGTCAATCCGATGGGTAGGCTAATTGTCGATAATGTGAGCTGGTGATGCCTTTTGTATAAAAGACATGCTGTCTTTATGAGGGAAATAACAAGAATGGAGAGACCTCAAGAGAGGAAGATCAACGACCAGTAGGGAGAGGGTGATTGTCTGGCGAGCGGTGAGGTGGCCCGACACCGGGCCACCGGGATAAAGACTTATTCGGCGCCAATTGATGATGAGACGCGCCACCGATCAACATTGCCTTCTTGTGCGTAACGATCGATTTCTTTTAACTCAGCATCGCTAAAACTGAGGTTGTTCAATGCATCCAGTGAGTTATCCAATTGCGCTACCGTGCGTGCGCCAATGAGGGCGGAGGAAACACGCGGATCGCGCAATGCCCAGGCAATGGCCATTTGCGCCAGCGTTTGTCCCCGGCGTTGTGCAATATCGTTCAGCGCACGAATACGCTGTAGGTTTTCCTCGCTGAGCATGCCTTCGTCCAGCGAACCGCCACGCGATGCGCGCGCATCCTGTGGAATCCCTTTCAGGTATTTCTCTGTCAGCATGCCTTGTGCCAGCGGCGAAAAGGCAATGCAACCGGCGCCAATTTCCTCCAGCGTATCCAGCAAGCCGTGCTCGATGGTGCGGTTTAGCATGGAGTAATTGGGTTGATGGATAAATAACGGCACGCCTTCATGGCGTAAAATCTCTGCCGCCTGGCGGGTAAGGGCCGGAGAGTAGGAAGAGATTCCCACATAGAGGGCTTTCCCCTGCCGATGGAGCTGGACGAGCGCACCGATAGTCTCCTCCAGCGGCGTATTCGGATCGACGCGGTGCGAATAAAAAATATCGACATAATCCAGTTTCATGCGGCGCAAACTCTGCTCACAACTGGCGATCAGATGCTTACGCGTGCCGGTTGGGCCACCGTAGGGGCCGGGCCACATTGGCCAGCCAGCTTTCGTGGAGATCACCAGTTCATCGCGATAGGGGGCGAAGTCTTGCGCCAGCCAGCGACCAAAGTTCTCCTCCGCTGAGCCCGGCGGCGGGCCGTAGTTATTGGCGAGGTCAAAATGGGTCACGCCGCGATCAAAAGCACGCCGCAAAATCAGGCGACCGGTCTCAAAATTGTCAACGCCGCCGAAATTTTGCCACAGACCAAGCGATATGGCGGGTAATACCATGCCGCTTTGCCCGACGCGACGCCAGGACATCGAACCTTCATAACGGGATGGATTAGCTAAGTAATTCATACTTTGATGGATCTCCCTGAAGTGTGGTTGACTAACGGTTACCATAACGAATGTGGCGATTAAAGAACATGGTCTTTTGCCTGCCATCATTCCGGGGATGATAGCTGTTCCATTTTGGCGGCGCTGTCGCCAGCTGCGTCATTCGGTGTGGCCTGATAAAAAAATGAGACTGAAAAAACAGGATAGTTATGGATACCTCGATTGTTACCCCTTCCGGGTCTGAACAAGAAATGGCGCGCCGCGCGGCTTGGGGAAGTTTTGCCGGCGCGGTGGTCGATTGGTATGACTTTTTATTGTATGGCATTACTGCTGCGCTGGTGTTTAATCACGCCTTCTTTCCACAAATCAGTCCGGCAATGGGCACGTTAGTGGCGTTTGCGACCTTTGGCGTCGGCTTTTTATTTCGCCCTTTAGGTGGCATTGTTTTTGGGCATTTTGGCGATCGGCTCGGGCGCAAAAAAATGTTGATGCTTACCGTGTGGATGATGGGTTTAGCCACCGCCGCGATCGGTTTGCTGCCCGGCTACGCGACGCTTGGCTGGGGCGCGCCGGTATTATTGGTGATCTTGCGTGCTATTCAGGGGTTTGCGGTCGGTGGCGAATGGGGCGGTGCGGCATTGCTGGCGGTAGAAAATGCGCCTGCCGGTAAAAAGGCGTTTTATAGCAGTGGCGTTCAGGTGGGCTACGGCGTTGGGCTATTACTGGCTACCGGGTTGGTGTCGCTGATTAGCCACTTTTCCACGGAGGCGGATTTTTTAAGTTGGGGCTGGCGGTTGCCCTTCTTATTTAGCTTGGTGCTGGTGGCGATAGCCTGGCGTATTCGGGCCGGAATGGCGGAATCGCCAGCCTTTTTGGCGCAGCAAGAATCCACGGAGAAAAAAGAGACGTTACCGGTTATTGAGGCGTTACGTCGCCATCCTGGCGCGTTCTTACTGATTATCGCGCTTAGGTTATGCGAGCTGTTGACCATGTATATCGTAACCACCTTCGCCCTCAATTATTCCACCTCAACGCTGGGATTATCGCGTGAGTTGTTTCTGAATATTGGGTTATTGGTGGGGGCGGTTAGTTGCCTGACTATTCCCTGTTTCGCGTTGCTGGCCGATCGCTTTGGACGCCGCCGCGTCTATATTACCGGCGCACTGCTTGGCGCGATCAGCGCTTTTCCGTTTTTTCTGGCGATGGAATCACACGCTACGCTGGCAATTGTTTTCTTTTCGCTGATGCTAGCCAATGTTGCCCACGATATGGTGGTTTGCGTGCAGCAGCCAATGTTTACCGAGCTGTTTGGTACCCGTTATCGCTATAGCGGCGCGGGCGTTGGGTATCAGGTGGCAAGTGTGGTTGGCGGCGGGTTCACTCCCTTTATTGCCGCCGCGCTGGTGAGTTTTTCCGGCGGTAGTTGGCACAGTGTGGCTATCTATCTCACCGCCGGTTGTCTTATCTCTGCTTTTTCTGCATTGTGGGTTAATCCCTTACATTCTGCGGACTCGGCGCCTCGGTAACCGTTACGGTTACCGAACCGTTCTCATTTCGTTGTCACAAAACTGTCATAGTTTGTACATTTAGCTGTCATCAAACTGTCCTATTTTCCCTCCTGCAGCAATCCAGATTCTTACTAAAACGGCATACAGCCTGACTTTTACTCCCCTGGAGGGAATATGACACTGATGCGTAGCACCGTTGCCCGAATCGTCGCAGCAACCCTTTCTATTAGCGCGGTTTCTGCGTTTGCAGCTACCGATCTGACGGGCGCTGGCGGTACATTCCCGGCCCCGGTTTATGCCAAGTGGGCAGCAGAATATCAGCAAGCGACCGGTAGCAAGGTTAACTACCAAGGCATTGGCTCTTCCGGCGGCGTGAAGCAAATTATTGCTAAAACCGTAGATTTTGGCGCCTCGGATGCCCCGTTGTCTGATGATGATTTGCAGAAAAATGGTCTGTTCCAGTTCCCAACGGTTATTGGCGGCGTGGTTCTGGCCGTTAACCTGCCGGGTATTCAATCCGGTCAGTTAACCCTGGATGGTCAAACGGTTGGCGATATTTATCTGGGCAAAATTAAAAAATGGAATGACCCGGCAATCGCCAAACTTAACCCGGGCGTCAAATTGCCTGCCATCAATATTGCTGTCGTGCGTCGTGCAGACGGTTCCGGTACCTCATTCGTCTTCACCAGCTATCTGTCTAAAGTGAATAGCGACTGGAGTAGCAAAATTGGTAAAGGCAACACCGTTAACTGGCCAACAGGCTTAGGCGGCAAAGGTAATGATGGCGTAGCCGCTTTCGTTCAACGTTTACCGGGTTCTATTGGTTACGTGGAATATGCCTACGCCAAACAGAACAAACTGGCTTACACCAAGCTGGTGGATGCGGACGGTGAATCGGTTAGCCCAACGGAAGAAACCTTTAGTAATGCCGCGAAAGGCGCTGACTGGAGTAAATCTTTCGCCCAGGATCTGACTTATCAAAAAGGTGCCGATGCCTGGCCAATCACTTCTACCACCTTCATCCTGGTCTACAAAAATCAGACCAACGCACAGAAGGGCGCGGAAGTGCTGAAGTTCTTTGATTGGGCGTACAAAGGCGGCGCTAAAACCGCTACCGACTTAGATTACGCCACTTTGCCAGCCGCGGTTACCGAGCAGGTACGTAGCGCATGGACCGCAAATGTGAAAGACGGTTCCGGTAAACCGCTGTACCCGTAAATCGCGGTGTATTGACGCGGTAGCAGCCACTATTGCTGCTCCGCGTGACTCCTCGGGGCTGCTTGGCGCGGCCCCGTATTTAAGCCGCACTGACTATCGAGATATTTATGGCTGTATCGAAGCCGACATTTAAAGCCCCCGGTAAGCAAGGCGATATTCTGTTTGGCGCGCTGGTTAAACTGGCGGCGCTGATCGTGCTTTTGTTGCTTGGCGGTATCATCGTCTCGCTGATTATCTCCTCGTGGCCCAGCATCCAAAAATTTGGTTTTTCTTTCCTGTGGACCAAAGAGTGGGATGCGCCTAATCAGCAATTTGGTGCGTTGGTGCCGATTTACGGTACCGTAGTGACCTCAGTGATTGCGCTGATTATTGCGGTACCGGTGAGCTTCGGTATTGCCTTGTTTCTGACCGAGCTGGCGCCAAACTGGCTGCGTCGCCCGCTGGGCGTCGCGATTGAGTTATTGGCCGCCATCCCGAGCATCGTTTACGGCATGTGGGGCTTATTTATTTTTGCGCCGCTGTTCGCCGAGTATTTCCAGACGCCGGTAGGCGATGTGCTATCGACTATTCCTTTTATTGGCGCCCTGTTCTCCGGCCCGGCTTTTGGCATTGGTATCCTTGCCGCTGGCGTAATTCTGGCGATTATGATCATCCCTTACATCTCCTCAGTAATGCGTGATGTGTTTGAACAAACCCCGGTGATGATGAAAGAGTCGGCTTACGGTATCGGCTGCACTACCTGGGAAGTTATCTGGCGTATCGTGCTGCCGTTCACCAAAAACGGCGTGATTGGCGGCGTGATGTTGGGTTTAGGACGTGCGCTAGGTGAAACCATGGCGGTCACGTTTATTATCGGCAACACCTACCAGCTCGACAGCGTCTCGCTGTATATGCCCGGTAACAGTATTACTTCAGCGCTGGCGAATGAGTTCGCCGAAGCCGAGTCAGGCGTACATGTTGCGGCGCTGATGGAGCTGGGTCTGATTCTGTTTGTGATTACTTTTATCGTGCTGGCTATCTCTAAATTAATGATTTTACGTTTAGCGAAAAGCGAAGGGGCACGTTCATGACCACATTTGAACTACAGGCGCGCGCCGAGCTGGAAGCTTCCCGTCGAAAAATGCAGGCATGGCGTAGTGCTAAAAATAAGGTCGCGCTGACGCTTTCCTTGCTGACCATGCTATTTGGTTTGTTCTGGCTGGTATGGATTCTGTTTACCACCGTCACGAAAGGGATTGATGGTTTTTCGCTGTCGCTATTTACCGAAATGACGCCGCCGCCCAATACCGCCGGCGGCGGGCTGGCAAACGCTTTAGCCGGTAGCGGATTATTAATCTTCTGGGCAACGGTGATCGGCACGCCGTTGGGCATTTTGGCCGGTATCTATCTGGCAGAATACGGGCGTAAATACTGGCTGGCAGAAGTGATTCGCTTTATTAACGACATTTTACTGTCGGCCCCGTCGATTGTGGTTGGGTTATTTGTTTACACCCTTGTGGTGGCGCGCATGCAGCACTTCTCCGGGCTGGCAGGCGTATTAGCGTTGGCGTTGCTGCAAATCCCCATTGTTATCCGTACCACGGAAAATATGCTCAAACTGGTACCAGATAGCCTGCGTGAAGCGGCCTATGCGCTGGGTACGCCGAAATGGAAAATAATTTCGGCGATTACGCTGAAGGCTTCGATCTCCGGCATTATTACCGGCGTTCTGCTGGCGGTGGCGCGTATTGCCGGCGAAACGGCGCCGTTGCTGTTCACCTCGCTATCAAACCAGTTCTGGAGTACCGATATGATGCAGCCGCTGGCTAACCTTCCGGTCACCATCTTTAAATTCGCCATGAGTCCATTTGCCGAATGGCAAAGCCTGGCGTGGGCTGGCGTGCTGTTGATTACGCTATGCGTGCTGCTGCTGAATATTGTGGCACGTGTGGTTTTTGCCAAAAGCAAACATTAATTTCCCGGCGCGGCAGGCGCGGCGTCGAACATGAGAGAAAGTCTATGAGTATGGTGAAACAAGACCCCGGTAAAATTCAGGTTCGTGAACTGAACTTCTGGTACGGGAAATTCCATGCCCTGAAAAATGTTAATCTAGAGATTGCCCGTAATCAGGTCACCGCCTTTATTGGCCCGTCAGGCTGCGGTAAATCCACCCTGTTGCGCACCTTCAATAAAATGTTTTCGCTGTACCCGGAACAACGTGCCGAAGGTGAAATTTTGTTGGATGGCGACAATATTCTTACCGCCAATCAGGATATCGCCCTGCTACGCGCCCGGGTGGGCATGGTGTTCCAGAAACCGACGCCGTTTCCGATGTCGATATATGACAATATCGCCTTTGGCGTACGTTTATTTGAAAAACTGTCGCGGGTCGATATGGACGAGCGGGTACAGTGGGCGTTAACCAAAGCGGCACTGTGGAACGAAACCAAAGACAAGCTACATCAGAGCGGCTACAGTCTCTCCGGCGGCCAGCAGCAACGTTTGTGTATCGCCCGCGGTGTTGCCATCCGCCCGGAAGTGTTGTTGCTGGATGAACCCTGTTCGGCGCTGGACCCGATTTCAACCGGCCGTATTGAAGAACTGATCACCGAACTGAAGCAGGATTATACGGTGGTTATTGTTACGCATAATATGCAGCAGGCGGCGCGCTGTTCGGATCACACCGCGTTTATGTACCTCGGTGAGTTGATTGAGTTCAGCGATACCGACACGTTATTTACCAAACCGGCTCAGAAGCAGACGGAAGACTATATTACCGGCCGCTACGGCTAAAACAGGTCAGGAGAAATTATGGATAACCTTAATCTCAACAAGCATATCTCCGGCCAGTTTAATGCTGAGCTGGAACACATTCGTACCCAAGTCATGATCATGGGCGGGCTGGTAGAACAGCAACTGATGGATGCCATCACCGCCATGCATAATCAGGACGGCGAACTGGCGAAGCGAGTGATCGATGGTGACCAAAAGGTCAACATGATGGAAGTGGATATTGATGAAGCGTGCGTGCGTATTATCGCTAAGCGTCAGCCGACCGCCAGTGATTTGCGCCTGGTGATGGCGATTATTAAGACCATTTCCGAGCTGGAGCGCATTGGCGATGTGGCAGAAAAAATTAGCCGCACGGCGCTGGAGAAGTTCAGCCAGCAGCATCAGCCATTATTGGTCAGCCTTGAGTCGTTGGGGCACCACACGGTGCAGATGCTACATGATGTGCTGGATGCTTTTGCACGGATGGATCTTAATGCGGCGATTCAGATTTACCGCGAAGATAAAAAGGTTGATCAGGAGTACGAAGGGATTGTTCGTCAACTGATGACCTATATGATGGAAGATCCGCGCACCATTCCCAGCGTGTTGACTGCGTTATTTTGCGCCCGGGCAATTGAACGTATCGGTGACCGCTGCCAGAACATTTGCGAAATTATCTTTTATTTCGTCAAAGGGCAGGATTTCCGCCATGTCGGCGGCGATCAACTCGATAAGTTGTTAGCGGGTGATAAAGGCGGTAGCAATCCGGCCTGAGTGAGGGCTAATCCAGTGGTTTCGCCCTCATAAGAAACTGTGGTTATGATAGCTCTTCAGCTCCAATCCCTTTATATTTTACCGGCTAACGATAAAGGGATAAAAAAATGGCCTCAAATAAACAGAGACAGGTGACGCCGCGCAAAGCAATGCTGGCAGCGATTAGCGGTTACGCGATGGATGGTTTCGATTTATTAATCCTCGGGTTTATGTTGCCGGCAATTAGCCTTTCACTGGCGTTGACGCCTTCTCAGGGCGGCGCGCTGGTAACCTGGACCCTGATTGGCGCGGTGATTGGCGGCGTGGTTTTCGGGCAGTTGAGCGATAAGCTGGGCCGGGTACGCGTTCTGACTTTTACTATTTTGATGTTCTCCGTGTTTACCGGCCTGTGCGCCATTGCGCAGGGTTATTGGGATTTATTGATCTATCGTACGCTGGCTGGCGTCGGGCTCGGCGGCGAGTTTGGCATTGGTATGGCGTTAATTGCCGAAGTTTGGCCGGCAAATAAACGTAACCGCGCTTCGGCTTGGGTTGGTATTGGTTGGCAGCTTGGGGTGTTACTTGCCGCTTTTATCACGCCATTTCTGTTACCGATTATTGGCTGGCGCGGCATGTTCCTGGTCGGGTTGTTACCGGCGTTACTCTCTTTCTTCATCCGTCGTGGCATGAACGAACCGGAAGCGTTTACCCGGCAAGTTAAAAATGGCCCGACGCTCTCCTTCACCACACGTTTTAAACGGCTGTTTAGCGATGCTGAAACGGCGAAAGCCAGTTTGGGTATTTTTATACTTTGTTCGGTGCAAAACTTTGGCTATTACGGTTTGATGATTTGGATGCCCGCTTACCTCTCGTCAAACTTTGGTTTTTCACTGACCAAATCCGGCATGTGGACAGCCGTAACCGTGGTGGGAATGACATTTGGGATTTGGCTGTTTGGCGTGCTGGCGGATCGTTTTGCGCGCTGGAAAATTTTCCTGCTCTATCAGTTTGGCGCCGTGGTGATGGTGATCGTGTATGCTCAACTGAGAGATCCCACCGTTATGCTGTTTACCGGCGCGGTGATGGGAATGTTTGTCAATGGGATGATTGGCGGTTACGGCGCGTTAATTTCTGATATCTATCCGGTGCAGGCACGCGCCACCGCGCAGAATGTGTTGTTTAACCTTGGGCGTGGCGTCGGCGGTTTTGGCCCATTGGTGATTGGCCTGTTGGCGTCGCAACTCTCTTTTGGCGCCGCGATTACCTTGTTGGCGCTTATTTACTTGCTGGATATTGTGGCGACGCTGTTTCTATTGCCAAAGCGGCAAGGCAACGAGGATGCGCTGGGCGCAATTGGTTGATTGCATAAAGGCGACGGGCGGATTGACGCCCGTTTTCTAATTATGAGTCAGTAATATTCCACCCGCGCGCTTGCCAAAGTATGGGTAACTGCGTCATATCGTCAAAGGTGGTCACTAATGGGTGATCGATCGGTTTATTATGTGCATCTGCGCAGAAGTAAAATACCGGTATACCTGCCGCAATACCGGCGTTAACGCCCGCTTCTGAATCATCGACCAAAATGCAGTGTTCAATCGCGACGCCCATCTGTTGTGCGGCGTGATACATCAATTCTGGCTCTGGCTTCCAGTGTCCAATGTCGTAGCCGCTATATAATTGGTTTCCAAAAAAGCGCAACATATTGGTTAAGCCGAGCGAATGTTGCATCTTGTTCACCGTCCCGTTGGAGACTACGCACATCGGCACATTAACGCGCTCCAGTAGCGCTTTGGCTCCCTGAATCGGTTTGAGTTGTTGGTCAAATAATCGTGCCACTTCCGCGCGGTAGGCGCTCTCCAACGCTTCGACCGGCACTGTAGTTTGATGGTGCTGGCAAACATCGGCGATAATGTCGTAGAGTTTGACGCCCTTATACTTTTCGAACATCTCCTGCAACGACAGTGTGACGCCGTATTGAGCGAAGGTGTTTACATAGGCTTGAGTACACAGTAATTCGCTATCGACCAGCGTACCGTCACAATCAAAAAACACACACTGAACCTGCATCGCATCGAATCCTTAAGGTTTGAAATTTCCATACCTACTGTAACTGACTGCCTGATGATTGCGATGATTAATCTGCTGGTGCAAATAGGGAATGGCGAGAGAAAAACCGCAATCGTTTGCGAAAAATCATTGTAGTTAACCTCGGGAATCGCCAGGATACGCGGCGATACTTTTTATCTGTTCGGAATTCACTCATGAGTCAACACGGGTTATTACAACGCCTTTTTAAATTACAGGAGCACGGTACCAACGTGCGTACCGAGGCGATTGCCGGTTTTACTACTTTTTTAACCATGGTTTATATCGTTTTCGTTAACCCGCAAATCCTCGGCGCGGCGGGAATGGATACCCAGGCGGTATTTGTTACCACCTGCTTGATCGCCGCTTTCGGCAGTATTCTGATGGGGCTGGTTGCCAACTTGCCGGTTGCGCTGGCGCCAGCAATGGGCCTTAACGCTTTTTTTGCCTTCGTAGTGGTAGGCGCGATGGGATACTCCTGGCAGATCGGTATGGGGGCCATTTTCTGGGGCGCATTGGGACTATTGTTGTTGACCGTTTTTCGCGTGCGTTACTGGATGATTGCCAATATTCCGCTCAGTTTGCGTATTGGCATCACTTCGGGCATTGGGCTGTTTATCGCCATGATGGGCTTAAAAAACGCCGGTATTATTGTACCGAGCGCGGCGACACTGGTGTCAGTGGGAGATTTGACTTCTCATAGCGTGTTGCTCGGCGCATTGGGTTTTTTCATTATCGCGGTGTTGGCCTCGCGCAATATTCACGCGGCGGTTTTGGTCTCCATCGTGGTTACCACGGTGATTGGTCTGGCGATTGGCGATGTGAAGTTCACTGGCGTCTTCTCGGCACCGCCCTCGATAAGTCCGGTCTTAGGGCAGGTAGATTTGCGTGGCGCGCTCAATATTGGCATGGCTGGTGTTATTTTCTCTTTCATGTTGGTTAATCTTTTCGACTCCTCCGGTACGCTGATTGGCGTGACGGATAAAGCCGGTCTGGCTGATGAGCACGGTAAATTTCCGCGAATGAAACAGGCACTCTATGTGGATAGCATCAGTTCGGTTGCGGGGGCGCTAAGTGGTACCTCTTCGGTGACCGCCTATATCGAAAGCTCTTCCGGCGTGTCGGTGGGTGGGCGCACCGGGCTAATGGCGGTAGTTACTGGCCTGCTCTTTTTGCTGGTTATTTTTCTCTCCCCTCTGGCGGCAATGGTGCCGGCCTACGCCGCTGCTGGCGCGCTGATTTACGTTGGCGTATTGATGACATCCAGCCTGGCACGCGTGAAATGGGACGATCTGACTGAAGCGGTGCCTGCTTTTGTCACCACGGCAATGATGCCGTTTAGCTTTTCAATTACTGAAGGTATCGCGCTGGGCTTCATTGCGTATTGTGTCATGAAAGCGGGTACCGGGCGCTGGCGTGAGATTAGTCCCTGCGTGGTGGTGGTCGCGTTATTGTTTGTTTTGAAGATTGTGTTTATTGACGGTCATTAACCCGATAAGTCGTTTATCGTGACAGTCAGGTGTGGCCTTAGCGGTATACGTTTATCTCGATATTCGCATTAATTTTTCGCTTTTATCGCACTTCTACGATTGAAGTAAGGCACTAGATAATTGATTGTAATACTGGACGTTAGGGTAACGAAATTTATCTTTCTGTTACCTTGTATATGAGAAATAACGGCCGGATTGGTTAATGATTTGTTGCCATTAATAACATAAGGAATTGTGATGAGAGAACTAAAAGTTGTAGAAATTGCGGAAGTTTCTGGTGCTGGTTTTATTGCAGATTTTGCTGAAAATGTGGGTGGTTTTCTCGGTAAAATTATTGGCCAGGACGGTCTCGGTAAAGAAATTGGCGCTAGCATCGGTTCTTTTATTGAATCCATACCCGGCGTAGGCTTTGTTAATGATATTCTGGGTAAAATCTTTACTAAGTAATTACCGGGAATGTTTTAGCCCTTCAATACAGAGTCCGGCACCGTGCCGGG
The DNA here is from genome assembly GCF_013285385.1 of Paramixta manurensis. Classification (NCBI taxonomy): domain Bacteria; kingdom Pseudomonadati; phylum Pseudomonadota; class Gammaproteobacteria; order Enterobacterales; family Erwiniaceae; genus Paramixta; species Paramixta manurensis. The sequence continues at coordinate 4,602,105 of NZ_CP054212.1, forward strand.
CTCTTTATGTTTAATGGTGAAGGTGAAAATTATCAGGAGTGCTTTTTTTCATAAGGTAGGCTAGTAAGCCGGATGGCAAAGGGACCTCTGGCCGGGGTTTTCAACTGAATTTCACGCAGTTGTCGCCATTCTTCATGCTGCTGATATTCCCATAAGTGTAATTTTTCAACAGCCGGGGATAAGGCGCAAGACCAGACCATCAAAGGCTCTACATCCGAAAAGGCCTCTATATCTCGATACATTTGTGAACGCAGCCGCCCCGCAGCCGGATGTAGTTGGAGTAACTCATTGCCAGATTCAGCCTCACCGGTAAGTTTTGTCACACTCTGGCGTATTACCCATAGTTGTGTAATGGCCTCAATGGGATCGTGCTGTGCGTTTACCCACGCTTTTTCTGCGGACGATAGGTGCTGTAAGTGATGCTCAATTGTTTGACGACTGTGGGCGCGGACGATTTCCATACCCAGACCGGCACGCCCGTTTTCTTCAGCCAATAGCACACCGACCATATTTCCGGCATAGGCGATACTAAAATCAGGTAATTCAGGATCGGCAAAGCAGGAACGCCCGCTGCTGGTCGTGATGACTGCGGGTAATTGCGGTATGCCATATAGCCGCAGCATTAATTCTGCCAATAACATACGCGCGGCAAGATAACGTTCACGACGCCGTTCACTAAAATTTTTAGTGTTTTCAACTAATTTTTCCGGTATACGCTGGATGTTCGTTGAGTTATGAATGAACGTCCAGCGTACAAAATGACTTGCCATCTGTCACTCCATGAAAATGGTCGGTTAATCATCCTGTCTATTGTAGGAATTTTCTGAGGTAATTGCATCTAGCTTTCTACATAAAGCGAGAAAAATCAGAATTGGTTTACTGATGAAGCGTATTACCCGATGTGGGGTAAGGGGAAGCGCGGAGGTTGTCGTTCTGTTTTAAAGCTATAGAGGCTAAAAACAGCAGAGAACCAAGAAATGGAGTGAGGTAATTTTACCAGATTATAATGATAATAGCGTTTAGGAAACAATCCATTAAAGCTAGAATAAATTTTTTACTATTTTACCTTTTCTGTCTCTCGATTAATCTGTTTGACGTTGGTACGGATTTGAGGTTGTTGAAATAACAGCGACAGAATTCGATTCATTATTTTTCAGCACTAAGGAGATGATTGTGCGCGAATTAAATTTAATGGAAGTGAATGCCGTATCTGGTGGTGCAGATACCTTTTTTGAAAGTGTGGGTGCGATGATAATTGGAGCATTAGAAGGTGCAACCACCGGTATGATGAAAGCGGGTATCGCGGGCGGTTCGACTGGCGGTATCTTAGGTGTCGGCGTGGTTTCCGCTCTGGTTGGCCTTATTCTGGGCGGCGTATTAGGCCTGGTACAAGGTGGCGTATATGGCTTGGTCAACGGTTGGGATAATACGATCGAGACCTTTAATAATGCTACCAAACAATGGTTTGATCAGAATTCACCACTTCCGAAATAAAGATTAGCCCTCTAAAACGATAAGGAAATTAAGTGATGAGAGTACTTAAAGAGGATGAGATTTTACATGTATCAGGTGGTGGTTTTGATATTCAACAAGTCGCCTCCGATATTTGGGATTTTCTCATTAGTGAACAAAACCCGTTAAATGGCGCGAACATTGGTCGCGCAATCGGTAGTTTTTTTGCCAATATTGGGTTCTCTCTCGGTAACATTATTGTTTCCTGGTTTGACAAATAGCTTTTATTAAAAGGATACTTTAAACATGAAAGTTATTTCAGAAAAAGATATGAAGCAAGTTGCAGGTGCAGGCTTTAGCATTTCAACTTCTGATATTCTGGATTTCTTCCGCCCATCTAGTCCAGAAAGAACGGAGTGGGTAGATATGAATACTATCGAGTCTCCGGCCTATGGTCGCGGTGAATTCTTTGGGAAGTTATTTGTTAGCGCTATTGCCGTAGCGGGTGTTGTAGTTGCTGGCCTGTTTGGAAAAGTAGCTACAAAATAGTGGAAAGGGTGAATAACTCTTTTTTCGATATTTTTAATAATACTTAATGTGAAAATAACTATATAGATGAATGTTGCCTATTTTATTATGGCATCAGCCTTTCTATGTTTTATTTTCAATTAAGCGTAGGAAAAATGGCTGTTTTAATGATCAACAGCTTTCTTTAGTGGTATTTTATAAAACGGAGTTTATGATGAAAAAGAGTTTACTGGCTTCTCTGGTAGCACTGAGTGTTATTTCTACTGCAGCTTCTGCAAGCGTTGGTACTATTACTATTAACGGCGAACTGACTGCATCAACCTGTGACGTTAGCGTTAACGGCGGCGGCGTAGACGCAACCGTTACTCTGCCAACCCTGCCGGCTAAAACACTGGCTGCTGCAGGCGTAACCGCCGGTGACACTGCATTTACTATGGAACTCAGCAATTGTGAACCGAAGAGCGGTGACGTTATTGCTTATTTCGAGCATGGTGCAACCGTTGACGCAGCAAGTGGCCGCCTGAATAATGTCAACGCTACTGGTGCGAAAAATGTACAGGTTGAACTGCTGGACAGTAGCTCAGCTCCTGTATATGTAGGTAATACTGCTCAGCGTACTGCAACGCCTACTGCTCTGAACAATGGTGCGGCTAATTTGGTTTATCAGGCGCGTTATTATGCTACCGGCGTATCAACTTCTGGTGAGTTAAATACTTCAGTAACTTATTCTATTGATTATCAATAAGTCGTTGTATTAGTGAAAAGCAAGGAGCGATAAACTCCTTGCTTGTTTTCACCAGGCTAAAGGTTTTATTGGAGTAGTAAAGTATATCAGGGATAAAGATGAGAAATATTAAACTCGTTATTTTGGGATTGCTGGTCTGCAGCTTTTCCGCTGTTTCAGGTGTTGTGATTAATAAAACCCGCGTTATTTATCCCGAAGGAAAAAAAGAAGTCACCGTACGACTGGAAAATAGAAATAGCTATCCATCTTTGGTTCAGTCTTGGATCGACGAGGGGAAAAAAGATAAAGAAATAAAAAAAATTGATGTTCCCTTCGTACTACTTCCTCCCATTAGTCGCATTGAGCCTAATCAAGGGCAAACGCTTCGTGTTAATTACGTTGGCAGTGATGGGACAGATTTGCCTGTGGATAGAGAGTCGATCTTTTGGCTTAACGTTATGGATATTCCTCCTCAGGCTGAGAACGTCGATGGTAATGCGTTACAAATGGCCATCCGCACGCGTATTAAGCTGTTCTTTAGGCCGGAATCTTTGAAAAATCTTTCTCCTACCGATGCTGCAGAAAAACTGCTCTGGAAAGTGGTTTCCTCAGAGAAAGGGCGGTTTGTTTTAGAGGCAAATAATAATAGCGCCTTTCATGTTTCACTTTCTTCTATAAATATTGTTAAAAACGAGAAAGAGATTTCGCATCTGAGTGGAGAAATGGTTTCGCCCTTTAGTCATAAAACATTTACCTTCTCTACCCGTTCGGCAGAAAAAGCCGATCACGTTGTTTATCAATATATCAATGATTATGGCGCGACAGTGAAGGTAGAAAAGGAAATTTAATCAGATCTTTGCTACGTAAAAGGATTAGGGATATGTCATATATTACCAGGGATCACATTGAAAGTAGGTATTATAATATTTCCTGCGTTGCAAAATGCGTATTTGTTGCTGTTTTTGGCTTGTCTTCACATTCGGCTTTTGCCGATGGCGTAAAGTTTAACCCCCTCTTTCTCGACCCGGGAATGGGAAACGGTATTGATATCAGCAAGTTTAACGGTGAATATCGCGCCTTCCCTGGAGAATACTTCCCCGATATCTATCTGAATGGGCGCCTTATTGGGCGTGATAAAGTGATCGTACGGGAAGTGAATACGCGTTCTATAATCTGCTTTACGCTTCCGCTTGCCACTAAGATGGGTTTTAAAACCGATTTACTGACGCCTGAACAGCTCAGTGTATTACGCGATCCTAAGGCGTGTTTTGATCTTGAGGAACTGCCATCGACCAAAGCGGAATTGCAGGTTTCCGATATGCGTCTTAATTTAAGTATTCCTCAAGTCTGGCTGGAAACCTCCGCGCGTGGCTATGTTGATCCTTCCTTGTGGGACAATGGCACCAATGCGCTTTTCGCTAGCTATGACACCACCTACTTTAATCAGACGGTGGGTAAATATACTGCCGAATCTTTCTATGGGAGCTTGCGTGGCGGCTTGAATGCGAATGGCTGGATGTTCCGCCACTCCGGGGCATTGAAATGGAATAAAGACCAGTCAAAGAGTTACACGGTTTTTAGCAATAACGTGCAGCGAGATATTACGCCTATTCGTTCCAGAATTTTATTTGGTGACGCAACCACTTCTGGCGTGCTGTTTGATTCATTTTCATTCCGCGGCGTCCAGCTCGCCACGGCAGAGCAAATGCTACCGGATTCACAACGGGGCTATGCGCCGGTGGTTCGTGGCGTCGCACAGACTAATGCCCGCGTTAGTATCCATCAAAATAATACGCTGATTTATGAAACTACCGTCCCGCCGGGCGAGTTCGCGATTAGCGATCTGTATCCGTCCGGCTACGGCGGCGATCTGCAGGTTAAAGTGACTGAGTCTGATGGGCGAGAATCCAGTTTCGTGGTGCCTTATTCGTCGGTTTCGGAATTAATCCGCCCCGGCACTTATCGCTATGGCATCGTGATGGGAACGTTACGCCACCAAAATACTCACTCTACGCCAAAAATATTTCAGGCCACCTTGCAGCACGGTATTAATAACTGGTTAACCGGCTATACCGGATTGATGGGCACGGGAGACTATTATTCAGGTTTATTAGGCGGTGCGATAAGTACGCCGATAGGCGCCTTTGCGCTGGATGTCACTGGCGCGCGTTTTAGCGACAGTGAGAGTAGCCAGAGTGGTGTCAGCGTGAGGGGCAGCTACAGTAAGTTTATTCCCAGCACAGACAGTAGTATCTCAATCGCGGCTTATCGTTTCTCTTCCTCTGGCTATCTTGACTTAGCCAATGCGACACAATTAGCCGATGTGCATAAGCATAAACCCATCACAGGTTATAGCTACCTGCTAGATCGGCCGCAAAACCGTTTTTCAGTCACGCTCAGCCAATATCTTGGTGCTACGTACGGCCAATTTTACCTCAGTGGATTTGCACAAAATTACTGGAATGATAAAGATCGTGATGTCCAGTATCAACTGGGATACAGCAATCAGTTTCGCTCGGTCAGCTACGGGCTTGCGGTTAACCGTATGAATAACAGTGGTTATAGCGAAACCCAATATACGCTTTCTTTATCTTTCCCATTCGGCAGCGGTCCGCATACTCCTTATGTTAATAGCTACACCACGCGCAGTAACAATGGCGTTTCAAGCCAACTTGGCGTGAGTGGTAATGCTGGTGAAAAAGATCAGATTAATTATAACCTTGGCGTCTCCCGAGATGATGAGAGTAATCATTCAGGAAACCTGTCTGGCTCTTATCGCTTCAGAGATGTACTGGTAAAAGGAAGCTATGCGACCGGTAAAAATTATCACGCTTATACCGCAGGGCTGAATGGCAGTGTGGTTGTTTTGCCAGATGCATTGATTGCCAGCTCTTACATCGGTGATACGCAGGCAATTGTAAAAGCCCCTGGTGCGGTTGGCGCTTCGGTAGAAGGGTATCCTGGCGTGACGTTAAACGGGGCAGGATATGCAATAGTGCCTTATCTGACGCCTTATCGTGTTAACAATGTCGCCATTAATCCGGAAGGAATGCCGTTGGATGTCGAACTGATGATGTCATCGAAGCAAGTGGTTCCACGTGCAGGCGCGATCGTTCAGGTGAACTATCCTACCCAACACGGGCGCGTTGTGCTGATTCGCGCTAACTTGCCGGATGGTGAAGCATTACCTTTTGGCGCCAGTGTTACATCGGATGACGGTAGTGAAGTCGGGGTGGTGGCTCAGGGCGGACAAATTTATGCCCGCTTGAATGATGACATGAATCGCTTACAGGTTCGCTGGGGAGAAAATGAACGTTATATTTGTTCATTTAACGTAGATGCAGCGGAAAAAAGCGCGCAGAGGCAGTCTCAATTCCAACGGATTAATACCGTCTGCCATTATCCAGACTCAAGTGAAAAAGAAAAGTCGCTGGCATTATTAAAATAGTAGCCAGTTCAGAGCGCAATGGCGTGGTCTGAACGTGCAAGGAGTGATCATGAAATTCGTAACGGGAAAGATAATGCGTAGCCGACCAGTTATCCTAATATTTTTAATGATTTTCTATCTGGCTGGCCCTGCTGCCTACGCGGCATCGGTTATTAAATGTGGTTCGGACTCTAATACCTCTAACAGTATTAATGCATTTGACTTTGATCTTCTTCCTAACCAAATTCCAGATACGGTGCCAGTTGGGACGACCATCTATGATACGACTATGGACTTAGAGTTATGGTGTGCAAAGGCACCGGGGTCGATTGGTTCTGGTGAAGAGAAAATTTATGTTAATCGCGAGCCAATACAGGGTACATTAGGAAGTAAAAGTGGCTTATCTTTTTTTATTACCATTAATGGAGAGCGGAGCGATCAGCGTAAGACCTATGATTCAGGTTACACCACCAGTGCGATATTCTTACAAGGTTTAGCAACGTCGTACTATACTAAAATAAAGGTTCCGGTTCGTATCGAGTTAGTAAAAACGGGTGAGAATGTCCAGCTTAACCCCGCTGCTAACTATATATTTTTATTTTCGGTAGGCGATCAGGGAAGGGGCGAATTGCTGTATCGGGCAATCAATATTAACAAATTAGGTTTCTCGAGCTTTACCTGTAACACCCTCAATACCGATATTCACCGTACGCTTCCGGTTTTAAATCTGGCTAACATAAATGGAATCACTGGTCGTATAGATGGATATGCTGATGATTTCTCTATAAGACTGAATTGTAATGGTGAGTTATGGAGTACGTTATCCATTAATATGGCATTTAATGGTGCGATGATACCGGGATTAGAGTCGCAAGGCGTCTATCTCTTCACTTCAGCAAATGATGGTGGCGTAGCGAAAGGTATCGGCTTCCAGCTCTTGCATAAGGATGCGTCAGATCAGTATGTTACATCCGGCAAGGGAGAATGGTTTAAGGTAGGCAATTTCACGAGTGGGCTGAATACATTAGATGTTCCTGTTAGGGCTGTTTATTACAAAACAGCGGAACAATCTTCTCCAGGAAAATTAACCGGCATCGTAACTTTTACTATTGATTATCAATAATAATGGATACCTGCAAGGTGGTATTATTTAAACCGTCAGCCGTGTTTTATTTTTGACTTCCCTCTTTTTTGATAGTAAATAGGGCGGCCTCTAAGGATTTTCTCTAAGGAATGGTTATGAGTATTAGCTATCTGCGTTTTTTCTCTATTAGGCATGGCGATATCGGGAAAGCGTTTTTACTAGCCAGCTTAATTCCGTTTTCTGTTTCGGCCTCCTCTCCCTGGTATGAAAGTGGCGGTAATCGAGTTGAGGTTGATCGAGAATACCGTAACGAAAGCGATGACAAGGGGGACCATCCACTTTACTCTTCTGGAGAGGGGAGTGAGCTTGTGGTTAATTCGCCGCTAGAATTTAATTCGGTTGCTGGCGGGACGGCAGCAGCGGTTGCGGAAAATAACGGAACGTTAACCTTAAATGGTGCCACGTTGAAAACCGATGCTGCCAGTGCTGAGGCAATTAAAGCTAATACCGGTAATGTAAACGCGCGCGACGTTACGATTAGTACTAAAGGTGGAAGCTCGCATGGCATCATTGCAAACGGTAGCTCGGTATTAGATATAAAAAATGGCAAAATGGAACTCTCCGGCTCGGGAAGTCATGGTATTTCTCTTGCCGATAGTTCTGTGCTTTCCGCTGAAAATGTACAAATAATCATTAATTCTCCGTCGATTTCTTCAGGCATTACACTTAGCAGTGATGAAGCAAAAATACGGTTGGACCAGACCCGGATCAGTATCGGGGGTAATTCGACAAATTATGCGATTAACCAAAATCGCGGGGAACTGATCGGCGATAATCTTACCATTACCGCCAGTGGTGAAGCGCATGGGATAAATATTGGCGGCTGGGGTGAGGCAAAGACCACCTTATCCAACAGTTCAATCAATGTCGCCAATGGGAGCGCATTACTGATTCGCAATGCGGTCGTCCAGCTCGATAATGTTAGCGTAAGCAGCGGTGGCGATTTTTCCTATGCGCTGAATGTGAATGGTAACTCTACCGTGTCAGTAGACCGTGGTAATTATACGACGCGTGGGGACAATGCCGATGCGGTGTGGCTAGCAAGGAACGATACCTCAATAAGCATCAACGATGCGGCGCTAACCACGTATGGTGAATCATCGCATGCTTTGAACGCACAGTTTGGTTCTGCTGTGGTCACGGACAGCATGCTATCCACCTCCGGTGCGGGCAGTTACGGTTTATATACCGAGAACACCGCCGAAGGTCGTGGTTTGTCGATTATTACCAGCGGCGTGCAAGGCGTGGGTGCGTTTAGCGCGCGCGGCGGTTCACTGTCGCTGGCCGATAGCCGTATTACCACTAATGGCAATTTCGGCTATGGCATCGTTTCTTACCCGGAATCTAACGTTACGGCGACTGGCGTAACGGTTACTACCAATGGTGATAATGCGGCGGCATTATTTACGCGGGTGGGAAGCACTTCTTTGACCAATAGCCAGTTGAGCAGCGAAGGGGCCTCGCCCGGTCTGCTGGCCAATGGCTATTCGGCAACGCTGAAAAATGAAGTACAATTCGACAACGTTGTGCTTTCCAGTAAACAGCAGGAAGCCATACAAGCCAGTGGCACTACCCTTATCCTGGATGCCAGCAATGGAAGTCGCATTTCCGGTGGAAATGGCCACTTACTGAATGTCTTTACCGGCGAAGATGCAACCAATCGTTATAGCTCACACGTTGAACTGAACGCGACCAATGGCGTGGTGCTTTTGGGAGATGTTTACGTTGATGAAGATAGCTTTGGTTCGGTAGCGTTACGTGACAATTCTCGTCTTACCGGCGTAGTGCAGGGCGCGGATATTGCTGTCGATTCGACCAGTTCCTGGCAACTCACTGGCTCCTCTTCTGTATCACAATTAGTTAATGAAGGAAGGGTAGCGTTTAATCCTGGCGTAACCAGCGATACGTTAACGGTGAAAGGTAACTATCAGGGCAATAATGGTACGCTGGTTTTCAATTCCGTGCTGGAGGTGGGGAACGTTGCTATCAATAAGCTGATTGTTGACGGTGATACGTCCGGTTCAACCAAGGTTATAGTCAACAATGCCGGAGGAAGTGGCGCTAAGACTATTGATGGGATTGAATTGGTGCATGTCGGCGGCGCGTCTAACGGTGAGTTTGTTCAGCAAGGGCGTATTGTTGCCGGGGCCTATGAATATAAGCTGGGGCGTGGCGAAGATGCCAATGCCAATCATTGGTATCTGAAAAATTGGGAACCTGAGCAGGAGGAAGATTTACCGATTCCGACGCCTGACCCTGAGCCAAAACCAATCCCGGATCCGCAACCTAATCCGGAGCCCACTCCGGCACCTACCCCGACACCAGCGTCCAAGCCTAAGCCTCCTGAAACGCTGCGTTCTGAAGTCGCAGGTTATGTTCTGAATAGCGAAGCGGCGGCCAAATTGTTCAATATCGGCCTGCATGATCGCCTGGCAAGCCGCGATCTTACGCCTGCGGCAAAACAACATGAAACCAGCCTGTGGCTACGCCAGACTGGCGGCCACCATCGTTCCTGGGTAGGCAGTACGTTGGCGACACAGAGTAACCGCTATGTCACGCAGTTAGGCGGCGATATCATGCAATGGCAGGGTCCGGCCGGGCAGTTGCATCTTGGCGCTATGTTTGGCTATGGTCGTCAAACCAGTAATATTACTTCATCCCGCACCCATATTGGGACAAAAAGTGAAGTTTCCGGCTATAGCACCGGGCTTTATGCGACCTGGTTTGATCGTCAGGCTGAAGATAATACCGGTCTATGGTTGGATGGCTGGCTACAGTACAACTGGTTCCATAGCAGCGTAACCGGGGAGGTGTTGGCCACTGAGAAATATCATACTCAAGGGATTAGTGCTTCGCTGGAGGGGGGTTATGCGCAAAAGGTCTTCGAGCGTGTAGGTCAAAATAAACGAACCTATGGATTTTATCTCGAACCCCACGCGCAGGTGATCTGGAATGGCCTGAAAACGGTACGTAAGACCGAGCAAAATGGGACCAAGATTATCAGCGACGCGCGTAGCCTACAGTCACGTGTAGGGGTTCGCGGGTGGGTGCAGGAATCAAAACATCCGGGTGAAACCGATCTCAGACCATACCTTGAGCTCAACTGGTTACACGAAAGTGAGCCTTATTCCGTCAAGATGAATCAGGTGCGCGTTGAGCAACATGGAGGTCGAAACATGGGTGAGCTGAAAGCGGGCGTTGAAGGGAATGTGAATAACCATTTCCATCTTAATGGCAATGTCGTTATGCAGAAGGGGCTTAATCGCTATCAGGATGTTGGCGTCATGCTGGGCGCTAAATACACTTTCTGATAATCGGTTAGCAATCAACGCCCGATCGCATGGCTTGGTCGGGCGTTTTTTGTTAGTGGTTACTTACCAATACAGAAGCTGGAGAAAATCCGCCCTAACAGATCATCGGAAGTAAACTCACCGGTAATTTCGCTCAGAGCTTGCTGTGCAAGGCGTAGCTCCTCCGCCAGTAATTCTCCCGCCCAAGCGCCTAATAACTGTTGTTTCCCCTGTTGAAGGTGAGTATCTGCTAACTCCAGAGCCTGTAAATGACGGCGTCTTGCCAGGAAACCACCTTCCATACTGTCGGCGAAACCCATGCTCTGTTTTAAATGTTCACGTAATACTTCAATGCCTTCGCCAGTACGTGCGGAGAGACGAATAAGTGAGTGACCATTCACTTCTGTTATCTCCGGCGTCTCTTCTGTGACATCTGCCTTATTACGCACCACGGTAATGGGCAAACTGGCAGGGAGACGGGCGATAAAATCAGGCCAAATTTGGGCCGGTTCGGTGGCATCCGTCGTCGTACCATCAACCATAAATAGTACCCGGTCAGCCTGCTCAATCTCTTTCCATGCGCGCTCAATACCAATGCGCTCGACCTCATCGCTGGTATCTCGTAAACCCGCAGTATCAATAATATGCAAAGGCATACCGTCGATATGAATGTGTTCACGCAACACATCGCGTGTGGTACCGGCAATTTCGGTCACGATGGCGGCTTCACGGCCCGCCAGCGCGTTAAGCAAGCTGGATTTACCAGCATTAGGGCGTCCGGCGATGACGACTTTCATCCCTTCGCGCAGTAGGCTGCCTTGACGCGCTTCGGCACGCACGCCATTTAGATCGGCGATAACGGCATTGAGCTGAGCTTCAATTTTGCCATCCGACAAGAAGTCAATTTCCTCATCCGGGAAATCAATAGCCGCTTCGACATAGATTCGCAGGTGAGTAAGTGCTTCCACTAAATTATTCACCCGCAGAGAAAACGCACCCTGTAATGAATTGAGCGCAGAGCGCGCTGCCTGCTCGGAACTGGCATCAATCAAATCGGCAATCGCTTCGGCCTGTGCCAGATCGAGCTTGTCATTCAGAAATGCTCGCTCGGAAAACTCACCCGGCTGGGCGATACGCACGCCGGCCAGCGCCGCAATGCGTTTCAGCAATAAATCGAGGATGACCGGGCCACCATGACCTTGCAGTTCCAGCACGTCTTCACCGGTAAACGAATTAGGGCCGGGAAACCATAAAGCGATACCTTGATCGAGCACGCTGCCATCGCTATCAAGGAAAGGGAGATAATCGGCATAGCGTGGCTTTGGCAACTTACCCAGCAACTGCTGCGCGACCTCGGCCGCTTTCGCGCCGGAAACACGCAGGATGCCGACGCCGCCGCGTCCTGGCGGGGTGGCCTGGGCAACGATGGTATCGCTATGGCTCATGGTTTCTCTCACTCGCTAATAAAAAAATAAGGCGGTCTGCTGACCGCCTTATGATAACCATTGTGCTCAAAGATGGCACGGGCCAGAGGCTATCTGGCCAGCAAATGGTGGGTTATGCTTTCTTCTTGTCGCGGCTATGTAAGCCACGTTTTTCCAGCCCGCGATAAATCAGTTGCTGCTGGATAATGGTGACCAGGTTACTCACGATGTAGTACAGCACCAGACCTGCCGGGAACCACAGGAAAAACACGGTGAAAATAACCGGCATAAAGGTCATGATCTTCTGCTGCATCGGGTCTGTCACGGTCGTCGGTGACATCTTCTGAATGAAGAACATGGTGATACCCATCAGAATCGGCAGAATATAGTACGGGTCCTGAGCCGCCAGGTCGTGGATCCACAACGCGAACGGCGCATGACGCAACTCAACCGAGCCCATCAGCATGTAATACAGCGCCAGGAAGATAGGCATCTGGATAACCAGAGGTAAACAGCCGCCCAGCGGGTTCACTTTCTCGCTCTTATACAGCGCCATCATTTCCTGGCTAACGCGCTGCTTATCATCGCCCAGACGTTCACGCATAGCCTGAATTTTCGGCTGTAGCATACGCATCTTCGCCATCGAGGTGTACTGCGCTCTGGTCAGCGGGTACATGATGCCGCGAACAATAAAGGTAATAACGATAATTGAGAAGCCCCAGTTACCGATAAAGCTATGCAGGAATTTCAGCAGCTTAAACAGCGGCTGTGAGATAAACCACAACCAGCCGTAATCAACGGTTAAATCCAGATGTGGCGCAATCGCCGCCATCTTGTCCTGAATTTCCGGCCCAACCCACAGCGTGCCGCCAAGGCTTTGCTGTGAACCCGGCGCGATAGTTACCGGCGTCGACTTATAGCCAATCGCCGCAACGCCATTACCGAGATCGCTGGTATACAGCATGTTATTGCCGTCAGTACGCGGTACCCAAGCCGTAGCGAAATATTGCTGCAACATCGCGACCCAGCCATTAGCGGTGGTCACTTTCAGATTATCGCCATCGCTGATTTTGTCGAACTTATACTTTTCGTAATTGGTTTCGCTGCTGGAGTAAGCGGCGCCACGGAAAGTATGTAAGGCAAAATTGTTATTACCGGTATCGCGATGCTTCGGTAAATCAACCGTCTGTTTCAGTTGCCCGAACATCGACACTTCCAGCGGTTGCTGGGTAGTGTTATTCACCTGGTAATCGACATTGATGGCATATTCGCCGCGCTTCAGTACGAAGGTTTTGGTATAGACCGCGCCGTTTTCCGCTGTAAAGGTCAGTGGAATACGCAATTCGCTTTGCCCATCGGCCAACTCAAAATGATCTTGCCCGGTGGTATACAGCGGACGAGAGCCATTCGCCGGATTATCCGGGCCGTTTCTGCCGGTCAAGCCGCTCTGTGCCTGATACAGGAACGATGGCGTGGTTTCCAGCAGTTGGAAAGGCTGAGCAGAACCCAGTTTATCCGGGTAGGTCAGCAACTGCGCCTGCTCAATATCACCACCGCGGGTGTTGATGTTTAAAGACAGGACATCAGTCTTAACGGTGATCGTTTTGCCCTGGCCGCTGGCGGGAACGCCCTGGTTTGCGGCATCACCGGCTGTGCTGGTCGTCGTCTGCGTGGTCTGGGTTTGCAATGGCTGCGGAGCGTGGTCCGTCTGCCAGGCTTGCCAGATCATGAAAGACACGAACAGAAAAGCGATGAGAAAAAGATTGCGTTGCGAATCCATCGTTAATGTTCTCTGTTATCGTCGGTTTTTGGCGGCACCGGATCGTCGCCACCCGGGTTCAAAGGGTGGCATTTTAATACGCGTTTCATCGTCAACCAACTGCCTTTTATCACTCCAAACCTGCGCAATGCCTCAATACCGTATTGAGAGCAGGTAGGGTGAAAGCGGCAGTGGGGTCCCAAAAGCGGACTGATTACGCGTTGATAAACGCGAATCAGCGCAATCAGGAGCCACGAGCCTGGCGACAATGACGACGCCATAGTTTCTCCAACGCTTCCGTTAGCGCACGGTTATCAAGGTCAGCAACCCCTTTTTTCGCCACTACCACAAAATCCATTGCGGGGAGTTCGTGTTGGCGCAGGCGAAAGCTTTCGCGGGTCAATCGCTTGATCCGGTTACGCTCATGCGCGCGCTTAACATTTTTTTTAGCGACGGTAAGACCGATGCGGGGATGCCCCAGCGAATTAAGGCGGCCGAGGATGGTGATTTGCGGCGTGCCAGCCCGTTGCGGCTGCTGGAAGACGAAAGTGAAATGAGCGGGAGTTAACAAACGTAACTCCCTGGGAAATGCGAGCTTAACCACTCAGGGTTAGCTTTATTACTTAGAAACGGTCAGACGAGCGCGGCCTTTAGCACGACGACGTGCCAAAACCTGACGACCATTTTTAGTAGCCATACGAGCACGGAAACCGTGAGAACGGTTACGCTTCAGTACGGACGGTTGAAAAGTGCGTTTCATGGCGATTTCTACCTAAACTTGAAAAATTTCACTTGATGACGCGTTACGGGCCCGTAAAAACGACCGACGCCTCAGTGTGTCTTTAATAAAGAGGCGGGATTGTAATAATTGTACAGTCCGGAGTCAATTTACTTTGCTATTTGCTTGCGTCTGGAATCCCGGGTCGACCAGCAAACTAGCCGAAACAGCCAGGACGCGCAAACACCGGGGGAAGAATTATACGGCGTCCGCGACAAAGCGCAAGGATCGTTCGGGATCTTCTGTTCACTCCACTGTCATAAGGAATGTGAATAACGTGACGCAGGCAAAAAATTTGCACCAATACAGAGGATACTGAATGCCTTTTGAGCGCGTTGGCGTAAACTGATGGTGCGATTTTAGCCTGTGGATAAAATGG
>NZ_CP054213.1 GCF_013285385.1 Paramixta manurensis
AAACATGGGAAACGCCCCAAGTTACAATGGGAATTGCGTAAAGTACTCATGGGAAATCGCTAAAGTAGGTATGGGAAATACCTAAAGTTAATCGATCAAATTATTCACACCGTTTTACTTTGCTGAGATGATGCTTGACGAAGAAACTGAGTGTGTCAGTATGGGGTAATTAAAAAACACCCACACATCGAATATAACAATTAAATGACTGAAATAACTGACAAAAAAACACAAAACCAGTTAAAGATATCTCAGTCTAACGAGCTTACTGAGGCTGCCTATTATCTTCCGCTTCAGGCAAAAAGAGTTTTGTGGTTGTGCCTGATGCAAACATACAGACAGACTGAGCACACAGGGTTATTCACAATTAAAGTTGCTGATTACCAGCGTTATTTCAAAGTATCACAGGCAACGGCCAGTACAGATGTTCGTAAAGGAATTGAGGAACTGGGGAGCAGGCAGGTTACCTTTTTCCCATCAGAAGGTGAGTACGAGGAAATACGCAGACCCTGGTTGGCTGAAGCAGGGCTAAAACGTGGCCGTGGTCAGTGGAACCTGGAAATAAACACGAAAGTTATGCCTTATCTCACCGGCTTAACCAGCCAGTTTACGACTTACACGCTGCTCGATTGTGGTCGCATCAATTCAGTACGGGTTATTCGGTTGTATGAAAGTTTGTGCCAGTACCGTTCAACAGGAATTTGGGTAACGACTGCATCCTGGCTTGCGGAACGTTATGAATTACCTGACTCTCAAAAAGTAAATTTTGCGGAAATGAAACGCACATTTCTGCTACCGGCGATTGAAAAAATTAATTCGCAAACTCCGCTTAAAGTCTCCATGAAAGAAGATGGCGGGAAACTGATATTTTCTATCTTGTCTGTTCCTTTATCCCTACCGGCGTTGTCTGAACTTTAGCCTTTTCCCATATTTTCCCTGAAACAGTTTATCTCATAGTTCTGTCGTAAATCTGGATTAGCCAGTTTATTGATCCTTATGAGGTTTTTTTTAACATTGCTACGGCATCTGCCCCCGGCATCGAGAACTGGACGCGGTGACGGGCGGCGACGTCCAGCGCGAACACCTTCGTGTACACCTCCGTTGAACTCACCGATTTATGCCCCATCAGGGACTGGAGCACCTTCAGCGGAATGCCGGCGTACAGCATGTGCATGGCGTAGCTGTGGCGGAAGGTGTGCAGCGTGACCGGCACCGAGAACGTCACGCCGTCAGCGGCGGCGGCGGACACCGCTTCGTTCAGCCAGGTCCGGACGGTGCGGTCGGTAATTTCCCAGATGCGCGCCTTTTCCGTTCTGCCGGTTCGCCTGTTACGGCGCTCCAGCGGGATTTTCAGCGTGGCCACCGTCATCTCCAGCTGCGCCACGTACAGCGGATCGGACAGCGGCACCAGGCGGTGAAACGTGCTGCCCGCCGGGGCCCGGCCCGCGGTTCTGCCGGCCTTTTCCGCCCGCTGTTTCAGGGTGGCCAGCTGCACGAAGGGGTAGGGGGGCGCCAGCGAAAAATCCCCGCGGGTCAGCGCGAGGGCTTCATTAATCCGCGCGCCGGTGTTCCACAGGGTGGCGAACAGCGTCTTGCGCTGCAGGTCGGGCACGTAGTGGAGCAGGGCGCTGATTTCCGGCGCCAGCAGGTATTTCGGCAGGTCGTCATGCATCACAGCCATCTGACGCAGCGCCAGCGCGGCCGGATAATCGATGGCGACCGGTAACGACAGGGCCGGGGCGGACGGTCCTGCATGCGGGAGGGGATAGAGGCTCATTCCGGCTTCCTTAAGTGGTATTTCACGGGGCCGCGCCGGGCAGCATGTCCTGCCCGAGGCTGCAGAGATATTCCGCGTGCAGGATCGTGCGATCCAGTTCTCCGGCGGCTTCGCTGAACTTTTCCCTGAAGCGCCGGAGGTTGATGTGCGTGATCTCCGGAAGGGAGGGCCCGTTCTCACGGGTCAGGTCGTAGCGGAAGGCCGTTGACCTGCTGTCAGCCCTGACGAACTGCTTCACCAGGGCCCCGGTCAGGCTGAAATTTTTAGCCGGAAAGGTTTCGTCAGCGTCCCGCACAATCTTTCTGGCCTGCTCCCAGAGCCGGTTGAGATCATGACCGTCGGTGCCGTACTGCTCCGGTTCAGCGACCAGCTGCCGGCAGAGACGGATAAGGTATTTCATGGCCAGCTCAAGGTGGTGGCGGTACAGAAACAGGACGGGGTACACAAGGGTATCCTGGTCCCTGGATGTATTCTCAATATGCGCGGTCAGGATGTCTGCAGCAAGCCGGTACCCCTCAGCATAGGCCAGGGCAGTACCGGGCTGGTAATTCAGGCAGGCGTTATTGTGCGAGTCGCTGTCCCCGGTGAACAGATCAACGTCGGGCTTCTTTTTCATGGCGTCTTCTCCTGATGATTTCGCCGTCCGGCATCCGGCCGCGAAAAGTAACCGTGCCGGACATTCCCGTCCTGACGCGCCTTTTTAACAGGCAGCCAGTAATCACGCCCCGGAACCATCTTCCCCTCTGCCGGGCTTGCTGAACGTCCCTGTATTTCCGTGATGTAAAAATAACCCTGATGATAATTATCAGGCTTATAAGAACGTAATGAAATTACCGTTTCCCACGCGGACCCGGATCCGGATTCCTTGCTTTTTCACGGTTTCCGGAAGTGTGGCACGGACGGGGGCGAAGCGCAACGGGCGCGGCCGCGGAGCGTTTTCGCGGAAAAGCCCCTTATGTGGTGCCACAGACCCCGCTAAGACACAGGATATGGTGGTGCGGACAAAAAAACGCCGCCGGAGCGGGCCGATCCGCTTCTACCTTTTTCCGGATCTCAGCAGAAATGACAAACCGGCGTGCACAATCAAATATGAAATAATGATGCACATACAACATAATGCATCATAATATCATTGAGTAATGCAAAACCTAGAGTATGATACTGAAACAAAGAAAAGCTTATTAATAACGAAATGGAAGTAAACATGATACATCAAGAACAAGAGCCTGATATTAACAAGACTGCCACACTTACAGTGCGGAACATCCCTCTTGATGTGGATGCAATGATCACGATGCAGGCCAGCGTCGCGGGAAAATCTAAAAGCGATTTTCTGAAGGAATTTCTGACGCAGGAATTTCAGGATCTGATCAAGAATTTCAGTAGGACCAGTCCGCTGGTCTCCCTGATGGACCAGGAACTGGGTAAGCAGGTGGGCGTCAGGGTGGCCGATCACTGGTTTGAGAACGACATGATCACCGGCAATAATCTGAAGTACAAAGCGATACTCAAGCTGACCAACCACGGTGACCTGCAGCAGATTATGATGAAGAACATGCCTTACCTGCAGCTGCGCGCCGGGCAGGTGCTGCACGCGAATTTTTCCTATATCCCGCGTGGTCTGTCGCTGACTTTCTCTTTATTTAACGAGATAGCCAGCCGCGACCCGGCCACCATTAACCAGGTATATAGTGAGATTTTTTACCCGGTGGGAGCAGAGAAATTCTGCCAGGATATCAACGCTATCCGTGCGGAGATGAAGCTTGAACCAGTAGGCGGGCTCTGAAACGAGAAAAGCCATCCCGAAGGATGGCTTTTCCGAACTGCTATTGTCGCGTGAGACCTCCGGAGAGGCGACTCCGCCTTGATGTGGTCATTACGCCACAGACTGACGCTGACGTCAATTATTTTACCCCTTTGTCGGCAAGAGAACGTAAAGTATGAGCCTCGATGTAGTGGCACAGTAAATTTGGCCACCTGATTAAAGGTGATATTCTCACCTCAACATAAAACAGGTGACTTAATGAACAAGAAAACTAAGCGTACGTTCACCCCTGAGTTTCGGCTGGAATGTGCACAGCTGATTGTTGATAAGGGCTACTCATATCGACAGGCCAGTGAAGCGATGAATGTTGGCTCTACCACACTTGAGAGCTGGGTACGCCAGCTCAGGCGGGAGCGTCAGGGCATTACCCCCTCTGCAACTCCCATTACTGCGGAGCAGCAACGTATTCGCGAGCTGGAAAAACAGGTTCGTCGTCTGGAGGAACAGAATACGATATTAAAAAAGGCTACCGCACTCTTGATGTCCGACTCACTGAACGGTTCACGATAGCCGCCAGCCTGAGTGGTAGCCACACGGTTGTGAGCCTTTGCTCCGCGCTGGAAATACACCGTAGCAGTTACCGGTACTGGCGAAAACGACGCGATACTGTCAATCCGGCACGAGTCAGGCTGTACAGCGAAATACGCCGGGCGTGGAACCAGAGCCGGGGCTCAGCAGGCGCACGCACTCTGGCTGAAATGCTGACCCGGAACGGCGTTCCGATGAGTCGTTACCGTGCCGGGCGTCTGATGAAATATCTGAACCTGAGCAGTTGCCAGCCCGGAAAACATCAGTACAAAAATGCCCGTCAGGAGCATATCTGCCTGCCGAATCTGCTTGAGCGTCAGTTCGCTGTACCGGAGCCAGATCGGGTATGGTGCGGGGATATCACCTATATATGGGCAGGAAATCGCTGGTGTTATCTGGCGGTCGTCATGGATCTTTTTGCGCGCAGAATTATTGGCTGGAGTCTGTCAGCGAATGCCGATACAGCATTGGTAAGCAGTGCCCTGCGGATGGCCTGTGAGATGCGTGGCCAACCTCGGGAGGTCATGTTCCATAGCGACAATAATAATGTCGGTGTCAGTTTTTATCATCACTCGGTTTGTCGTTTCACCCGATTGGTGTGATTACTGATGCAGTGAAGACCTTCCCGCATCCTGACTCACACAGCGATCGACCTTTTTGTGTCCTGCCCTGGACTCGTCGGTTGCCGGAAGCGCCTTCATGCGAGGCATCTCCTCACCGGTACGCGTGACTCAAGAAGGGCCTGACGGCTGTCTCGTTACTGTCCTGTCCGGGTTATCTGTCTGGAGATTCAACTTTGTTTCCTTACAGGAGTCGCACCATGGCTGATAACGTTACCGAAACCTCCGTTGTGGGTGGCGTGGATACACATAAAGATCTGCACGTTGCCGCTGTCGTTGATCAAAATAATAAAGTCCTGGGTACCCAGTATTTCTCCGCCACACGGCAAGGGTATCGCCAAATGCTGGTATGGATGGCTTCGTTTGGAGCATTAAAGCGAATTGGCGTTGAGTGCACAGGCACTTATGGTTCCGGGTTGCTTCGCTATTTTCAGAATGCCGGGTTAGAAGTTCTTGAGGTGACAGCGCCAGATCGAATGGAGCGGCGCAAGCGGGGAAAAAGTGACACGATTGATGCTGAATGTGCCGCTCATGCTGCATTCTCAGGAATAAGAACCGTCACGCCCAAAACGCGCGATGGCATGATTGAGTCTCTTCGGGTGTTAAAAACCTGCCGCAAAACAGCGATATCAGCCCGAAGAGTCGCTCTCCAGATCATCCATTCCAACATTATCTCTGCGCCAGATGAGTTACGTGAACAACTAAGAAATATGACACGTATGAAGCTCATCAGGACTCTGGGAGCATGGAGGCCTGATGTCACTGAATGCCGCAATGTTACAAACGTTTATCGAATTGCATTAAAGTCCCTTGCCCGACGCTATCTTGAGCTGCACGACGAAATTGCTGATCTGGACGTCATGATTGCGGCGATTGTCGATAAGCTGGCACCTGAACTGATTAAACGTAATGCTATTGGATACGAAAGCGCTTCGCAGTTGCTGATCACGGCCGGAGACAATCCCCAACGGCTAAGATCAGAATCAGGTTTTGCTGCGCTGTGTGGCGTCAGTCCTGTTCCTGTCTCTTCTGGAAAAACAAACCGTTATCGGCTTAACCGGGGTGGAGATCGTGCTGCAAATAGCGCACTTCACATCATAGCCATCGGACGCTTACGAACTGACGCAAAAACAAAGGAATATGTCGCCAGGCGCGTAGCCGAAGGACATACAAAAATGGAAGCGATACGCTGTCTGAAGCGATATATCTCTCGCGAAGTTTACACGTTACTGCGCAATCAAAACAGGCAGGTCAACAGTATCCCGATAACAACTTGACTCTTAGAAGGGCGTCCAGGGAAGCCAGTATACCGGGCTTAAATATCAACAAGTTCTCTGGCGTTACAGGATAAAGCAAAGCGTCAGTCGGCGGGGAAACTGCTGGGATAACAGCCCCATGGAACGCTTCTTCCGTAGTTTGAAAACAGAATGGGTGCCGACGAATGGTTACGCAGGGAAGGATGAGGCCCGGCGACAAATCGGCAGTTATATCCTGAATTACTACAATAGCGTCAGACCTCATCATTACAACGGGGGGCTGACGCCGGAAGAATCAGAGAACAGATACCGTTCTTACTGTAAAACCGTGGCCAGTATTACTTGACCACTACACGAAACTTACATATCAGCCGAGCGGCTGGACATCTATGAAAAGCATCTCAAGGTAGAACCTGGACAGATCATGGCCGCCTACTACTGGAATAAAGCGCTTGCTGGCGCCATGCTGCCCGCGCTCCAGTGTCTGGAAGTCACCCTTCGTAACGCCATAGATAAGGCTGTCCAGTCCGGGCCCGTTCCGGGGGCGACCGGGTTGTGGCTGACAGATCACAACTGGATTTTCAGTCTGCCGCGCTATATGGGTAAAAAAGCCTATCCCAAACTGCGGAGGCGGTACAAGATGGCAAAAAAGCCCGCCGACCGGCAGGATGCGCAGGGAGTCATGCTGGACCAGTACGGGCACCGGATCATTGCATGTAAGGTTCGTGAAGAAACACTGGTAGACCAGGCCCGCGATCTCATCGTGGCCGAGGGCAAGACCATCACCCCGGCGCGGGTGATTTCTGGACTCAGCTTCGGCTTCTGGACAACGCTGCTCAGCACCAAATATGAGGACGTGAACAGCAAATCTCTGCTGTGGCCGAACCTTGAAGCTATCGTTTTCCCGCATGCCCCGCCTGGCTGTGGAATGCCTGACATCAGGGAAGCTTTTCACCGCGTCCGGGCTTTGCGTAATCGCCTTTCGCATCACGAAGCCCTGTGGAAATTCCATTATGACGATCCGGCAACGGGACTGCCGGATTACGGAAACCCGGTCTATGGCGCTCAGGCCAGCTGCAGTCTTCTGCGAAAGCACTATGATGACATCATTGAGATGATTGGCTGGATGAGTCCCGACCGGAAAGCTAATTTCCTGAGTCATTCGGCGAATCTTCGGTTCTATGCCCTGTGCTCGGTGGACGGACTGAACAGCTACATCGCCCCGGAAAAAATTAAGGCACAGATTAAGGTTTCACGTGGAGGTAAAGGTATCAGCAGGTTAATCAGGGTGCTCGAAAAAAATGAGTTCATCCGGATAGTGAAGGAGGGTCAGACGGTACTCACCATCGGCACTGACAACTCCACCCAGATTCAATAACCCCCCTTTTAATATCTAAAGTATTCTGCCGACCCGGAGTGCTTCCGGGTTTTCCTTTTCCGGAATCAGTACTGGACCGTGCTTGCCCGGCCCTGTGTTTAGCACGCCGATCTGTCCGGCGGCGGCACTATGATAGCGCAGGGTGATATTGAATGAAGGGGAAATCAGTGATATTTAGGAAGTTTTTCGCGATACACTGAAGATCATTACCCGCAGCGGAAAGACCACAATGACAACAACAATACCGGATGAATTTATCGCGGCATTTAACCGCGTATGGCTGTTGCCGGCGGGTATGGATCACAACGCAATATTAAACTCACATGAGTTCCTGCATCTTCGTAATACGTCGGATAAACATTGCCATGCCCAAATTGAGGGGAATTTCTTTGATCCATTTCTGCTTCGGGGACTCCACAAACTAGGAGTTCCCTGCTTTTTCACTGCCGGTTCTCCGTTAGCCGCCGCCGACATGTCAGAGACGGCCGCACAATGCTACGGGGCACTGATGAAGCGTCACGAGCAACACATTTATCTCTGCCCGCTCGATTGCGCTGGCTGTATACCGCAGATTGAGACGGCCAACTGGAGTATCAGGCGCTTCAGTAAAAATGAGCTGGATGAACTGCTGAATTCTCTGCCGCTGCAAAGAGTGCCCGGGAATGTTTCCGCAGACACTGCAAGATTATCGCAGTTTTTGTGGTTAGTGGTCCGGCATGTAGAAGAAATGCGGGCAGATTTTGCTGAACGCTACTGGCCCTGGAATGCCAACAGGGATCATCCGGGAGCGGTGTCCCCCTATAAATTCATACATCCGGAAGCCGTGGAAAGCGCCATTTTTTCATTGATGCTGGCCCCCTGGGAAGAGTGGCAGCACAACGAGGAATATTACTGGCGCCCCTTCAATATCCCCTGGGTGCATACGCTATCAGACGATATTTTTCGGCAGCAACTACCTATCCCATCAGCCGCAACACTCAGCTGGGTTCTTTGTTCATATCATGATGAAAACGTTGGCTGGGACGAGTATGAAGCCCCGCACGAGTATGCTTATAGCGTGACCTGTGACCAGTTGATGCCTTTTTTTGACCCTCAATTCTGCAATCAACTAGAAGCAGCTGTCACCAGCGGCCTCATCAATGTGGCCGCACGGCATCAATTCGTAAAAGCGTTCATGTCAGATGGTGTGGATGAGTTTCTGGCACATGTTGTCGTGATTGACGCCTGTATTGGTGAAACATCCGCTGATAAAGCTATGGAAAAGCATCTCAGAAGGCTCCAGTCTACTGGACGGTTAAAATACCGGCTTGCCGGGCTGCTCAATGATGCATCCGTCAAGGAGAGTATGAATGTCATATACAACGCGCGCAGTGATTATGTACATGGTAACGCGCTGGAGGAAATCCCCGGAGAACATATTCTGCAAGCTCGTAGCCTGGCCCAAAAAACGCTGAATGCCATAGTGACAGAAGCAGGTCGATCACCAGGTTTAGTGCGGGAAGCATTTCTTGACGATATCCTTCGAAGAGGATGGAACCTCATTGAAAGCGGATGTTCGTAGCTGTGCCCGATTATGATATCGGACGAAACAGGCTGGCCAATAGAGAATTGACGACTTTTCCTATGAGTAATCGGGGCAGGTAAAATCAGCCTGCTCAGTGTGCTGATGAGTCACTTCAGAGCATGCATTCCGGCTGGCAGAAATGTGTTACAGATTGGGATTTGGCATCTTCCCAATGCCACCAATCTCAGGTAATTCTTACGTTACCTCCCGGCTACGCTCAGCAGGCGCGTCCGGGAGGTCATGTCAGCTTTGCTTGTTCTGATAAAGGTCCCAGCGGTTACCATAAAGATCTTCAAACACCACTACTATGCCATACTCCTCTTCACGAGGCGCTTCAGAGAATTTAACGCCTTTTGATTTCATAAGGTTATAGTCACGCCAGAAGTCGTCCGTCTGTAGAAAAAGAAAAACTCTGCCGCCACACTGGTTACCGATAAACCCTTCCTGCCTTTCGTTCGAAGCGCGTGCAAGAAGAAGATTACAATCGCTTTCCGGGTTAGGTGTAACCACGACCCAGCGCTTACCGGGCTGTGGCGTATCTTCTACCAGCGTAAAACCCAGCTTCTCCGTATAGTATTCAATCGCGCGATCATAATCGTCGACTACTACAGCTAAGTAACCCAGACATTTTCTTTGCGTGCGCATTTCACTCTCCCGTTTATTGAACTCAACATTACACTACAGTTTTTGATTTTTCCCAACCGCTCAGAGTTTCTCTCCCGAAGTGATAGTATTTTTTTATTTTGATTTTAATCACAGCATTTAAAACATAATCGCACTGACTGAAATCGGTATAAATACATTCATAAAACAGAATAATATTTTGATAAAAGCGGCTTTTTCGGGCTCAAATTACATAGCAGGCTAATTATTTAACACCTAATGAATTTAATTAAAATAATTAATGTCATAAAAAGAATGATTAACTCATAAAAAGCACTAAAACCTTAAAAATTTCTCAATAATGGATTTTATACATAATCACAATAATTTATAAACAAAAAATTAACAATATATATCTATATATATCAATATCTTATATTTTAACTTTAAGCAAATTCTTACAATATACACATTAAGAAACATTTATCTGACTAGAAACACTTTAAACATAGTTATATAAAAAACCTCCGTAGATAGCGTAAAAGTTAAGTGGTACTTATCATAAGGTGACGCCTGCGTATCCGTAACGATGCGCATATGGCAACGCAAAATACAGAGTTAAATTCAGTATGAATAAGGATGAACTATGCAAGTTGCTGCCGAGTTACGCCCCGCTATGCAGGAAGTCAGAAAACGGTTCAATACTCTTAACAGCTACCAGAATGATGAGGACCTTTTTTTTAAAGAGTCATCAGAATTTCTGAAATTTGTACGTGATGAACAACTACTGCCTTTACTGATCCATGAAATACTTGAAGATCCAAATTATCTTTCCGAGGTTGCTTCAAATTCATATAAACATGTCAATCACTTTTCCAAAGTTGTTCTTATCAATGATGTCAATCCGGACCACTGCCGACTGACGTTGCATATCTGGAAACCACCATTTACTGAAGCAGAAATCAGTCAGGAATTGATCCATGATCACCGTTTCAGCTTTTCTTCTTATGTATTGTGTGGCGAGCAGGTGCATGAAATATTCAGCGAGTCTTCACAAAAATCGATAGCTAAAGTCCGCTTTCAAAAGTACAAATACCTTCCCTCTGCCACAGGTAATATTCACGACTGCTTCTTTGAAGAAGACGTATATCTCGACCAGATAGCTGAAAAGAAAGTCAGCCCGGGAAACGTCTATACGATGCATAATGAGGCCATTCACCGTATCGTTTTTCCGGAAGGTGATGAACCTATAATATCGTTCCTTGTGCGCGGCCCCCGAAAAAGGAATTATACCCACACTTACAACACGTTTTATCCACGTGAGGGAACTGTTTCAAACGTTCCAATGTATACTCCGAATGAACTTCATGAATTGCTTTCTTATACCCTGAATAAAATCTGAGGATTTACTATGAGTCTTGTCGTTGACACTGAAGGTTCGGTTCATGAAAAACATGGCGAATATAATATATTCCGCCAACTGGCAGTAAAAGTATTTGCAGACCATATTAATGATGAAAGTTATTACAAATGGCTTGATGAAGTGCCTCTGGAATTAAAAAGCCGCTTTCCTTCCATAGAATTTAAAGAACGTGACTGGGTAAGGGCTAATCCGCCTCTCAATACAGCCGTTTATTACGACACCCCCGGCTATGACATCCTGCCTACCGGTGCCCTGCTTAGAACCTCCTGCAGCCGGCTTACGCACGCCTTCTGCGCTTTCAAGATGCCGGAAGATTCAACCGGTAACCGGCTGGACCGCCGACACGTATTTGAAGGCGAGGAAAAGGCCACCATTCAGAACGATCCCAGCGGCCCGGCGTCAGTAGGTATCGTTAAAAAACTAATCACCCGGCATGATGTTGACCAGCCCGGTACTTTCCTTGAAATGGCTACGGGGATTTCACCTGACCTGCTCAGTCCGGCGTTGGTACTGAAGGGCCACCGTACGACATTCTATGTACTTATCGACGGCTATGACGTACTGCGGTGCTCGATTGACCGCTCATCGGTGCTCGATTTCCGCGCCAGCCAGGACGTCGAAGATCCGACTAACTGGAAGAGTTTTCGCGAAGTGGAACTGTCGCTTTACCCCCGTATTTCCGATGAAATCAAAGACGATCCACGCGTTGTTCAGGTTATTGAAGCTCTTCGTGATTCCCTGATAAACCGCTTCGATACGCACGTTATTTATGACATCAAGTATCAGCGTGGCATGAAGCTGTTAGGTAAATACTGAAAATCATTCGTGGGGTATTCTGTGCTTCCAGCAATATTTATTACCGCCATTTTGGCTGTCATGAACGGGGCAAAATATCAGTCCCTGAGTAACTATTTACACCTTGTGTACGGTTACCCCACGCATGAAGTCGCTTTTCTTTTTTCACTGTCTAATTTATGCGGCCTGGCTTTTGGCCTTGTTATGCTCTCTATACCATCGGTGCGAGAAATTCTTTCCAAACTGCACGTAACGGTTTTAATTTTTCAGGCAGCGGCCTTTGCGCTGAACTATTTCTATCGCGACATTTATCCCGCAATGCTCTTTCAGCGAGTTCTTGAAGGGTGCGTCTTTGCCTATATTATGAATTTTTATCCTGTAGCGCTTACGCGATATACCCGCCCTGACAGAACTGAACTGGTAATGTGCATGTGGGGACTTGTTTATGCCCTGGGATTTGCATTCTCAAACGGGATCGCTGCGTTTAATATTCCAGATTCCCTCGCATTTAATATACCTTCACTCATGCTTTTTGCATGCCTGCTTATTTTGAACAAAAAAATAATGTTGCCGGTCAATATTAACGACGCGGGGGGTAGGGATGTGAAAAGACCTCAGGTAATTGTTCTGGGGAAAATTGGGTTGGTTGCCGTACCGTTTTTTCTCTTTACTTTTGTGTATAACAACTTTCTTTTTACGTATTCTCTGGCGAATCCTAACAGCAATCCCCTTTACTGGATGATGCTGGTTAACGGCGCGGGAATTATTCTGTCCAACACATTGGTTTCTTCCGGCAGGATAAGCGCCACCCTTTATCTGGCATTCCTCATCGCTGTACTCTGGCTGCAGACGCAGTTTTCATCTACCGTAAGCCTGCCTGTGGCTGCAGGAATTATCCTCGTGCTGGGCCTCATCGAAGGGGTGGTGTTTGGTTTCTTTATCCGGCACTTTGCTGCCGGCGACTTTGATCTTGTCAAGGCGGGTTACCTGGTCTCAGGGAGCTTGGGCGCAACCCTTGGACCGCTTCTGCCGCTGCATTTCGGTACCACATCTTTTCCGGTTTCCGCTCTGTTCCTGACGTCAGTCGTCTGCCTTCTGACTCTTAACGGGTATAAAAAACGCAGCTCGTCCCTGAATACGGAAGAAGAACATGTCTGACAGGGCCCTCATGTTCTTCAAACCGGAGTTCACACCAGAAGATCGCGCCCGCTATTTCAGGGTGATCCGGCGCTACCTCGATGCGTACGGCCTGTCCATTGAGGCCGACAGTGAGGTACACGCTCGCGATAAAAAAGAAGCTATTTTTGACCGCGTTTATGCCCGGCTGCTGAATAATGCGCGACAGCCTCAGTCAGGAAAGGTGATCGGTGGATTTTCTTATCTGAAAACGGTCGCTGACGCAGACGAAGAGCAGCTCTTTCGGGAGTGGATCTCCCCCCTCAATCCTGCGTTGCGAACCGGTGAAGATAATTATTACCTGCACATGGGAGATCTCAGGGTGATTAATCCCTTCTGCCCCTATCAGCGGCGTCTTTTTATTGAAACCCAGGGCTCTGTGCATCTGTTCATCATCCGCAGAAGCGGAGCGATGTCATGGGCGGAAATTAAGCCCCTTTTACAGGGCGCACCCGTTCAGACGGGCGGACAGGGCAGAGGGATTCGCTCACACCTCAGTCAGTGCAGCTGGTATACCCCCACCACAAATGGACTACATCTCTCAGCATCCGATCAGGATGCTCTCAGGGAAACCGAGGCGGTGAAGGAATTTTTCATACACAGCAGGCAGAACAGACCATGAAGAAAGAGCTCATTCTTATCCGGCACGGGCACTCTGAGTGGCAGGCCGGTACCACCCGAGACAGAAACAGTCACCTGACCGGAAAAGGGATAATAGAGGCGGGAAGACTCTATAATACGCTGGCGGCTTACGCGAACGTGGCTGATTTTCATCTCATCAGCAGCCCCCTTCACAGGGCTGTCGAAACCAGTCGTCTTGCCCTGTCCCGGGCCCAGTTCTCGTCGGTTTACTTTGACAAAAACTTCAGGGAAGCATCTTTCCACGTTCGCGGCGGCCTGAGCCTTCCTGAGGATTTTTACCCTGAGGCGGACGGGAAGGTCAGCAGTGAATATCAGGATTTTAAGGCCGGGATCAAATCAGCGCTGGCTGACGTGCTTGCTGCGCACGACCGCGTCATGATATTCACCCACGGCGGCGTCATTAAAACCATCCTGCGGCTTCACTGCGGTTCAGACGCTTTCTGCACGCAGATTGATAACTGTTCGGTGACACACTTTGTCAAAAAGGACAACGCATGGCTCCTGCAGAGGGTAAATCACCGATGCTGAGTAACGAAACGTTTTACCTGACCACGGTGGTAGTCCTCTGTGCGCTGTGTCAGTCCGTCGTGGGCGTTGGCCTCATTATGATAGGCCTCCCGACCCTGATCCTGAGCGGATATCCTTTTGATCATGCACTTTCTATCTGCCTGCCTGGCTCGCTTATCATCAACGTCTTCCAGGTTCTGGCCGAGCGCAGCAACTACCGGCGCGCCGATATTGTTTCGTATGCCAGCATTTCTGTCATCTATACGGCTTTTCTTTTCTATCTGAACCTGGTCATCGGCCTCAGCTTCAGCAAGCTGACCGCCGGGATCATACTGCTTTTCACCGGCATCGTGGGTTTTATGCCGGCTGTAAGAGAACGGTTTCTGAAAACGCTGAACATCAAACCTGCCGTTACGAATACCGCTATAGGCGTTATCCATTCCATATCCAGCCTTGGGGGCTCGCTGCTGTCACTGACCGGCACCGCCAGGTATGCCGAAAGCGCTGAAGCCAGGCGTTTTATCGCCGGCGGGTATTTATCTCTGGGGATAATTCAGCTTGCCTTCTATTCCACCCACGGCGTCAGCATCACTCCCGTTATGTATTCACTGGTCGCGGTGCCAGCCTATTTTATTTCACGTACGCTGGTCACGCCTTACGTTAACCATCAGAAGTTAAAAGCATTCATTTTCATCCTGATTCTTATTTACGGCGCACTGCTAATTAAACAGTCAATGTGAGGCAAATATGGAAAATATCCTTTCAAAATATATAGATACTGAGATAGGGGTTTCTTTCAGCAACGGTAAAGTGGATGTCGCGACTCTTAAATCCTTCAGCTCCGGATTTATCGTCATTCAGTCAAAGGAAACCGTTCAGCATATCCCCTTCCATTCGGTGATCCGCTTTATTGAAGCAGGCGACGAAGCTTACTTTCTGCTGCGGAAGCGTTCCCATCCGCTGACGATTGTTGTCACGCCTGTGATAAGTGTCATCACTACCTATTGACGTCAGAAAAGGGCAGCCGGATATGACCAGAATAACCACCACAGAAAACCTCCATTACCTGACAACCAGCCCGTGGAACATACCATCTGTCCGACACGTCAGGGACCGCGATCCCCTGCTCATCACGGTGTCCGGCAATTATAATCTGGGCAAGTCAGCATTTATGCGGCGCTTGGGAGCCCGCCTCTTTCTGCAGGACAACTACACGATACTTATCGATGAGAGTTCTTTCCGGCATCTTCACCATCCGTATGGGCTAAGAGAGGCAGAGGCCAACTTTTTTTCATTTATTATTCACATGATGGCCCAGAGGGATATCCTGATAAAGTCATGGCTGAACTGCGGCTTTAACGTCATCATTGAGCGATCATTTACTGAGGATATGATGCTCAGCAAACTGCTGAACGGAGAATCTTTACTCAGCGATAGCGAAACGGCCCTGCATACAAGTCTGCATGATTCTTACGTTTCAACCAATCGTAAATCCGATTGCGTCTTCTACTTTAATTATCCTGCGGAACGTTCAAAAACAAACCACGAAGTTGCGGTCAGCTCCGGCCAGATACCGACGTTTTTCTGCGGTGGAATAAACCGGGAAGAGTGGTTCTCAGCCCGCCATCGTCTGTATCAGGATTTTCATCAAAATTTACTCTCAGAGGGCGTGACGGTCATAGAGCATAACTATGATTGCTACGAAGACGCTCTGCTGTCCAATTTTATGCACCGGTTTTTCTGACAAACAGTTCTCAGCCCTATATCTGACTTCGGGGCTGAGAATGTCACCCTAAAGTAAAGTTATGCGAATTCACTCCGTTCACCTTAGTCGCAAAGTCATTTGAATTTAATCCAGCCTAAATTAAAAAGGGAATTTTAAGTTTGTAGTTCCCTATAAATCTTAAAACCGCATGTCATATGACCCAGTTCAAAAATCACTGGTCGGCAGATCCGCTTCTCGGGGTTTCCGGATCTAAACTTTGAAACGATAAAAACTGAAAATAATGATTGTAAAATTGCCTGCTGAAAACAATAATTATGGAAGGTAGCAAAATAGCTAACACGAGACAAAATAGCACTTTCAATCTGAATGAGGTAGCAGGTAACTGTTTCACTTTCAGGCAGGCAAAGGACCCACTATGGCACAAATCAGTTTTCGCTGCCCCGATGAACAACGCAACGCCGCCGATCTGACCGCAAGAAAAGCTGGCTACAGTAGTCTGCAGGATTATCTGGGCACCATTGTTACTTACATGGCTCAGGAGGGCACCCTCCCTGTGGTTATCAGTTTCAAGCCAATAGCGCTGACGCCAGACGACGCTTTCCAACAGGCCATCATTCGCTTCCGTGAAGTCTATCTGAAACTGGATAACCTGCTGACCAACGGCCTGACCATCGGCGAAATGACCCCTCTAAAGGAGTTGCGGGGACCGATTGACGATATCCAGGCAGCAATGAACTTCCAGGAACAACATCATCATTTGATCGAGATGGCCCCCGGGCAACTGGAAGAACTCCCCGGCGGGCATCAGTTTTCGCGCTGTCGCGAGCACTTTCAGCTACTTGCAGGCCACCTCAGAACGGCCATCCGGATGGTAAACATGAATAAACGCCCGGTCAGCTCCAGGGACAGGGAAGAAATGCGGGAAGCCCTTGACGACGCAGCCCGTCAGATAAATGAATTACAGTCGATGACCAGCGGAGATGTCAGCCAGGAAAGTGGAAGGGCCTTATTCCTTCTTGATGCGTGTGACGTATACCGGTTTGCCCGTTTAGCCACCAATCTCGGTGAAGAATGGGGCATACGCCGCGCCTGGCTTAATCGTATGGGAATTGCACGCCGCCAGGCGGAGGAGCAATTCAGCCGCCTGGGGGTACAGTCCGATGTGGGGCAGATGGCAGCATTGACTACCTTGATGGCACAGGTCTGCGACCGGGTGACGCAAGCCCTTGAAAAGGAAAACAGTAGCCTGTCGGCTGTGAGTGAAACGCTGATGGAAGAGCTTAATACTTCACTGATGTCACTGGGCAGCGAAATTGCACCCGTGCAGAAAATCTGATCTTTCTTTGGAAAGAACTTAAAAAGCAAAAACCCCGACTTAAGCCGGGCACCGGTAACCTCGAAAAGGCGGCGGCGTTCTTCGGCAAAGTCTGCGGTAATAATCGAGGTATGCTCAGCGTGAAAAAAAAGGACAACGGAGTATTCATGCGCTGCGATGACAGCATTTCCCTGAGTTCCTGGATAAAAGGGGTCTACCGGCTGAAACTACAGACGATATCAGATGACCCGTTTCTCAGGGCGGGAAATATAAACATTAAGTAAGAAAAGGGGATTGTGGGCCAATGGTGATCCAAATTCAGGCCCGGAAGCGGAACGCGAACGTATCCTGGAAAGAACTAATGACGGACGAGCGGCTGCAATGGCTTCAGCTCTGGCTCTGATAAAAGGAGGAACGTCATTCAGATAAGTTTCAAAAAACAGCAATATCTCGCGCCACCTATTTCCGTCTTAACAGGCCTATCAGAAATGTATAAACCATCAAGAGAACAGTTTAAAGCCGAAATGAAGCGCAAGGGCTGGTCACGGAATGCACTGGCAGAACGCTGGGGTAAGTCAGAAACGTGGATTAGCAAAATCGTCAATGACGATGCCAGGGCACAGCAGTGGAACGATGCGCTGTCCGGGCTGCCAGATAAAAATGAACTATAAGACACTTTCTATTGCTTTTATGTGAATTATAGTTCATAATTAATTTTATTTATACGGACTCAAACGGAGTTAAATAATGAATGTTAAAGACGAAATTCAGGCAATGTATGATTTCTTTGTCGCTTACGCAGGTGATATTGACGGGTCAATGGCCAACATGAATCGTCAACAATTGCTTGAACATCTCGGAAGTTACATCAGTGGAGATGTCAATCTGGCTGACAGCTATGAAGCAGATGACATATTTATTGGGGTTACTGCTGCGGCCACAGGTATCCCTGAACATGATTTTCTGAGGTACGCGTTAAAATTCTTTGGGCATGAGAAATAAATTTTCAAGACTATGGTCTCTTAATCCCTTAAAAGTCATTGATATGGGAATTAACAAGAATGAATTTTGCTATCTACATCACAATGAAATCAGGGCATTGGATATTCCGGATATTGTAAAAGGTTTGCTGCTTTCACCGTTCCACATTAACAAGCGTAATGGCCACATTCAGGTGCCAACTGAGGTGTTCAGGGAGATGATTGATCTGATAACAATGTATGTTCAGGATCATGATCAAGAGGTAACGCTTAAACAAGGGACTGGCAATGAACAGACGATACCTTTAAATTTAATATAAACAATGAATTATCTTCTTAGCGTAGTTTTTCATCATTGGACCCTAAACCCCGATAGTTCATCGGAAACCGCAACAGAAACCCGGCAAGCGCTTGAATACGAGTTGAAAAAACATTAACAACGATGAGATAATATTATTTATTAAATTCGTAAGCACATAGATAACATGGGAATTACACTAATCAGCATTTCAAGTGGATTAATATTTGTCGTTTACTATTTCTTTATCGAGAGAGTCGCGCCAGCACTACGTGTGCTCGTCTTTATGTTCCTTATAGCTATCTTTAAATATTCCTTAGAATCAGGGATTCTTGTGAAATAGGTGCGTGCGCGGATTCTCAAAGAAGCTGAGGATCTGCAAAACAGGTATCAGGCCAGGGGCTCCTGACTGGCATCAGATTTAATGAGTGAGTCTGTAATGATTAAAATCCAAATTGATTTAAGTGAATGCTCCGACGAGGAAATGTTGAGCTTTAACAACTCACCATTATATAAAATGCTTTTCTCTGGTAGACCATTTATAGAATTTAAAAATGATGGCAACATCCATCTTGAAGTGAGAACTATCCCCCCTGAAATAGATGGAAAAACTGGGAAGCATATATTTAAAAATTAAGCAATGAGTCGGGTAAAAGGTTGAGTCCATCTCAACCCCATTCCAAGGTAGATCATTATTAGACCGTTGGTGGTGGCGGTAAGTGGATCACTTTTTCCCGTTGTTGACAGCGACATTTACGTAACAGAAATACCCGGCCTCCATGCCGGGCAGGCTAGTTGTTAATTTGCATTATTTTGATGTCGAATTTGCTGCAGTCATTAACAGTGCATATTCCGCTAAACCACAGTTCGCCATGAGGACCGACCATAATGCCAGTGTCCTTGAAAAATAAATCTGAGTACTTCTGATTCAGTATGATTTTTACCAGACTTTCGGTGAAAATTTTATCGTAATTCTTAATGAAAATCCGGCTGTCAGTAATATCAATTTCTTTGCGTCCGACTGTAACGGTGAGTGGGTAATCGACCATTGAAGCAACCGTTTCTTTATCTCTTTCTTCCACTGACTTCTGTAGTTTATTCAGAAAATCATGATATCGCTGATGTGAGTTAGCCCCCATAAGGGCATCCAGACGGGCATCGGTTTCCTGATGATTGGTGGCAAACACAGGGCCGGTTGCAAACAGGGTTAAAAGAAAAACCAGTGGTAAATTTTTGAGCATTCTATTCCTGCCTGAATGGAGCGGCTTCATCAAGCCTTCTTTTGTACAAAGGAGGTAATATCCGGGGTTTACCCGTTTTTCTGCCTTTTGCATCATGCTTAAAAACATAAATGTACTGCAGCATTTTGTTATATACAGCGTTCATATCGCCACGATCGGCGGCCTCCATAACTGCAGAAGGATTGGATACGTTGTAACTGAAGGAGACCAGTCCATCAAACCATTGCGCGTCAGCGCAAAGCCGGTCAGCAAGCCCGGTCGCCTGTGGCGGGCCGGTACCGGCGGGTTGTCTGAGCAGAATGATTTTTTTCGTCTGATGGCGGTGCCGGTCAGTGCAGGGGACATACACAGCCCCCGGAGTCAGCCGGGCTGACGCGAAGGGTTTGTCCGCCTTGTCGGGCCCCTCATCCCCGGCGTGAGAGGCATTTATCATCTGAGGACACGCCCCGGTGCGGCTTTTGATAAAGAGGGCCGGCAAATCAACGCGCCGGCTGTGCGGCTGAACGGAAACATGGCGGGGGTGGAGAAACGGTTTAACCGCTGTGGCTGGCGTGCGCCCGTCCGTGGGGCTTTCCTGACGCATCTGTACACGCTGACTGCCGTTCAGGAGACGGCTGACGGCGGCACATGAGAGGCCTTCCTGAGCGGTTATTTCCGGTCCGCTCCGGTTTACTGCCTTCGACGGGACCGGAGGGGCCACGGCCATTGTATGTCCGCCTGCCCGGTCGGCTTCCCGGGCCCTTTCCGTTACGGGACGGGGCGCTGAAACGGCTCTGGCCGTACTGACCGGCGCCTGCAGTCCCTTTCGCTGAAAACGGTAGCCGCAGCTGCGCGCCCGGGCGGCCCGTGTCAGCGCGTTCTGTACGTACAGCCAGAATTCCCGGCCGGTTATTTCAGGAACCGGATAGCCGGCCTTCTGCATGATTTTTTTGGCAATGCCCTCGCTTTTACTGCTGATAAGCGAAAACGCCCTGTTAATATCACCCTGCAGGGTCAGCATATTCAGTTCGTGAAATTCATTCATCCGTTTTCTCCGTTTTATAACGGTTATTATTATCGGAAATATAACGGGATACTTTAGTGGAAAGTTCTTAATTTTACTGGATTTTATAGTATTAAACGGCCTCTGATTTTATTAATTTCATGCGGCCTTTACTATTGCCGGTAATAGTAAAGGCATGAACAGAAGTCAGTCCGGATACAGAAAATTACCTCACAGCTGACGGGGAGGAAAAGCGGGCATATCAGCCCCTTCCGGATCGTCTGCAGCATCCCACTGCCACCACCGGCCGGCACCGTACTCACTGTCGTAAAAAGCCGTCTTGACCTGCTTACGCTGCAGGTATTCCGGTGTGTTCATCCCGAACACCTCCAGGGGCAGCGCCTCCGTTCCCGGCACGTCGGTCAGCACGAAGTCCGGGAAGACATCCTCCTCACCGTCGTAGCGCAGTGGTTTAATGAACGCGCGCTTTTCCTCCCACAGGCGCGCCTCAACCATGCCCTCATAGCGCGAGTCCAGCGGGATATAGCGCGGGCTGACGGTCATCAGCGCCGCATCGATGACCCTGCAGCTGCTGCGCGGTATGTTCCGGCCATCTTTCCGGATAAAAACGGTTTCCGGCGGCTCGGTTTCGCAGATAACCATCACTCTGGCCCCGCGGCGCCAGTCTGCCATTTCACGTGAAAAGCTCCGGGCAAGGCGCGCCCGGACGTCGTCAGGCAGCGCCAGCGCCGGAAAACCGGCAAACAGCCCCAGCGGAAGCGTGAACTGCAGCCGCTCAGCGGCCGCGTCATTCCAGGTGGCCAGTTGCGAAATCATAATGAGACGGCGGGACGCGCCGCCGGCACCTTTAACGGTCTGACGGTTTTGCGCGACCTGCGGCGAATCCTTCATGGCCATCAGCATCAGGGAGTGCTGCAGTGGTACCCGGCCGATACGGATACGCGCGGCCGTTTCGTTTAGCCGCCAGCTTACCCAGCCGGGATAGCGTTTCCTGCGGTCGAAGGCGGGATGCCAGACGTTGATGCCGGACTGTTCCCAGAGCAGGTGCAACAGCCCGAGCAGGCGCATCGAGGGCTGCCGGTGCCGCCTGCCCGTCACGCCCCGGGCCGGAGTTATCTCTTGCCTGGTTTCCGGGGCCTCTTTCTTCTGCAGGCCGGTCGGCAGGCGCACGACCAGATGCCCCCCGGGTGCCGCCTTTACCACGTCGTGCGTGTAAATAGCGGCCTGCCTTTCATCCGGCCAGACGGAGTAAAAGCGGCATTCCGGTGCGTGTTCGTGGCCGGAATAGGCCCACGACGCGAGCCAGCACTGGTCCGTTTTCTGTGAAAGGTGCACCTTCAGGCGCCGGCGGTGCGTATCTTCCTCCGGAGGCTGGCACAGGCAGGTCACCACCGTGGTGGTTTTGTTGTCGCGCGCGTGCTTCAGCCAGCGCTGCCACTGTTCCGGATTATCCGTCCGGAAGTCAGCACCGCACTCACGCGTGCCGCGCTGACCGGCAAACCGGACCGGATACGTTTTCTTTGTCGCCATGACCATTTCCTCCGGGTTCCACGTCAGGGAAAACAGTGCTGTTTAGTGAAGTAACTGATTGTTATATTTAAACATAATAGAAATGCTAACGCACTCAGAACGGTATATTTTTTAATCTGAACCGGCACTTAATGCACATGACTGCCCACCGGCCAGATTTTTCAGGCGGTCTCCTGCTCACAGGATTAAAATTCACGTTCATCGCCAGTCTTTTGATGCCGCGAAGCGGCATGAAGGCGCCAGCCGTTGCTGAAGAGAACGCTGATGCCTGCCGGCGCCGTGACCCGGCAAAGCCGGTTCCGGTCTGAAAGGTTTCACCGATGCCAGCCCCTTCCCTGCTAGGCCAGACCCGCTTAACGCGACTCAGGAGCTTCTGTGCGCCGTCGGAGTGGTCACGGCGAAGCCGTGGCGTATCTCCGCGTTAGCGGGCCATCAGGGCCGCTTACGGGCGTGTTTACTTAATATGCCGCGACATAACCCAAATCCACACAGAATTTTAGTTACAACACTCATTTAAAAGCGGCTCTGTTCCCGGCCTCTGGCCGGGGGCGGCGCGGCTTTTCAGTGGGTGAGGCGGGAGCGCACGGGTGAGGTGTTTACCGGTAAGTTTTTGCGTGGTTTCTTGCGTGTTGTAACTAAAGTTTTATGGGCCCGCCATGAGGCGGGAGCAACCTCAGCCACGTAGTGGCCGTCCGAACCGGCGCGGACGTGAGTCCGCTGCGGGGGCGGTCATTCTTCTGCGCCTGTCCACAGGTCAGGCGGCGAACAGGTTATTTATTTATAAGAATGTAATGACAGATATTTAAAAGAGGTACTGAGCAGGTATTTAAAAGGAATCACGCACCTTGAAAAAACAGCGCCTGGCGGCCTGTAAACAGTACGGGTGTAACCTTATGGAAAGGTCCCTTGCAGTTAATTGTGGAAAACTGAATTCACCCCGGAAAAACAGGCGAACCGGTATGATTTCCGTCCGGTCTGACGGAAGAGAAAAGCGGATGAGTATGGGGAGAGAGACTGCGGCGCTCAGATAATAAGCAGAGGTAAATGACGGGCGTGAGTAATCCTCCGGCGCCAGCCGGATTGTTGAAAAAGGAGGGTCAGGTGGTCGCGGGAGCCAGCCGCGTATAGTTGTTGCCGCGCGACATCAGCATGCGCTCTTTCACGCGACGGTCCAGCTCACGCTTCATGGCATCAAGGCCGCCGGTAAAGCGTCCGCTGGCGTATTCCCGCGTCAGCTGCTGCTTAACCAGCGTCACAATATCCCTGCGGGTTCTCTCCGCGTCCCGCCGCGCACGCGCGCGTTTCAGCCCGTGCGACTTGCGCTCCGTCTGGTAGCTGCGGAACCGCTCGCGCACAAACCGCCAGGCTTTTGCTATCAGCTCGTCCATTTCCAGCGGCATCAGGCCCTGCTTTTTGCGCTGCTGGTTTTCCCATTCCACCCGGCTGCGGCGGGCGGCCACCACGGCCACGTCAGAGACGTCGAGCGCGGAGAACAGGGCTGGCGTGAAGGTGATATCTGTCGGGATGTTGCAGCCGATCTGCGGATCATACTCGGTCTGGTAGGTAATCAGCCCCAGCTCAGCCAAAAACTTCAGCGCCCGCGTGGCGCGGGTGATGGAGAGGTTGCCTTTTTTCGACTCGGTGGCCAGACCGCATTCGATGGCCAGATTGGTGATGGAGCGCTGAATACGGTTAGCCAGCGGGTCATAGTGGAAACACAGTCCCTGCAGCAGCGCATCAATGGCGCGGCGGCGCAGTAACGGTGGCATACGGTGACGCTTACCCAGCGAACGAACGAACGCGACGTGGACGGAAAAGTCAAAACGGGACGTGAAGCCTTCGGCTTTCGCCATCAGCTTACGGCAGAACGGCAGGGTCCTCTTCCCTTCACGTGGCGTGAATTGCGGATTAGGATTTTTTACCTGCCGGTAAAATGATGTGTTTTCAGTAAGTTGTTCAGTCACGCCTTCCTGCGCTTATGTTGCACAGAAGGAGTACGCACAGAAGGTATTGCAGTTTTCCGGGCATGAATCTATACTCCCCGCATAGAGCAACAGCTTCTATGCAGATTCAGTGAGCCCCGTTAGTCTTTCCTCGTCGCCAAACTCTGGAAGATTATCGGGGTTTTCTTTTTTCTGGTCTTCGCTAATCAGCCAACCAGACTCTCTGCCACCTTATGGCGTGGCCCGCCAGAATGTTTTACGGTTTGCAATCTATCACTTCAAACGACAGACGACAAGAAAGTAATACCGTTACTTATTTATCGCTCTCATCAAAGGCTTGCTGCAACACGCGTTCAATATACTCAGCCTGAGTTAAACCTTCTTTCTCGCACTCAATCAGAAGCCTGTCTTTAATCGGATTCCGTACGAAAATCTTGAGTTCTTTATGTGTAAGCTTTTTTCTGGCCACAGCCGCCTGCTGCTTTTCAGATGCGCTTAAAGGATTGCCTTTACGATACGGGCGTTTAGATCCTGATGAGGTAGTGACTGCTGTAACTGATTGCGACATCTCTGCCTCCTCCACTAAATTCAGACTGAATTTCGCAGAGAATACTACAGATTCATGAAATCAGCGACTTAACTTTACGCGAAAGTGTGAGCCATGTTGGCGCATGGCTCATCGTGCCGGGTGTAAGTTGTCGATCAAATGGCGGCGGAATTAGTATGAAAAATGCCAGCCAAAAAGAGGGATTTTCGGGAGAGTCACTATGTCAGGAAACTCGATTATCAGTGGCTTCACAGTACCTGCAGATAGTTGCAAGCCTCGCCTGCAATACCATTAATTCTGTCGCGATATGCACTGGTGCTTGTATAAGCCTTATCTGTCATAAGCTCTTTAAGAAGCGCTACGTACTCATTATTGTCACTTACTATATTTTTTATTTGCCGCTCAGAGAGTGAAGACCCGCAGTTGGCTTTCGATGAATTATTGATATCTTCAGCCAGCTTTCCCATTTCGGGGGAAACCGTTGTGAGATGTTTAATAAAATTTTGCGCGCCTGAATCACCAGGAATTCGCTCCGTTTTAACTGATGAGGCAAATGTCAGCCCGCTGAACAACAGACAGCTGGCGGTAATTACAGGAAGAAGGATTTTGTTATTTTTCATACGATCTCTTAACTGGATTGATTAAAAACCCCGGGAAGGACGTGCCACTGAAGCAAGGTGCGGTGTCAGCGTATTAATGCGGCTCAGGTTTGCTTTTAACAGGCAACGGTCGGGGCGTTCAGGCTGAGGCGTACCGCAGCGGAGCGAGGAACGAACAGCCTGAGCGAACCGGCCGTTTAAGGGGTTAAGGTTTTATCGCTGCGCACCCTCAGCCAGACGGTAGCACTGAGGTTGAGGAACAGATTTCACCCGGCGAACCGGGCTTTTTTTACTTGCCTGCCGCCCGGTCAATCGCCTGCTGCATCACGTCAGCGCTGACCACGCCCGGAATGACGGTCGTGTTTTTCGCCGTTGGCCCCTCTGCCGGCATCACGATAATACCGGGCGTTCCTTCCAGACCCAGCATCTGCGCCAGCGCGTCATTACCGGCGATCAGCTGGTCTGACTGGTCACGCTTACCCGCATCTTCTGCCGCCGCGCCCGCAGACTTCGCCACTTTTTCGATGTCCGCGCCGGTCAGCTTTCCTTCGTTCTGTGCAACCGGATAGACGTGGTAGATGCCGTTATGGTAGGCCATGTACGCATCCGCGCCCTTCTGTCGCCAGATATCCAGGCCCCGCCGGGAAGCCTGCGTGGATTCGGGAAAACGAGAGGCGAAAATGGTCCAGTCGCGAAACGCAAAGCGCACGTCCGGGTTTCTGGCCATAACCTGCTCCATGTTTGGCGCCATCATGCTGCAGGCGCTGCACTCATAGTCGAAGAACTCGGTCACGATGACTTTCGCGTTCGCCGGTCCTTTCACCGGCACGCCATCCAGTTGCATCAGCAGCCGGTGTCCGTGCAGTGCAGCGTTAGTCAGTGCGCCTGCTTTCCGCTCCGCCTGCTGCGCCTGTAGCTTCTGGCTTACTTCAATCAGCACCTCCGGATGCGCCACCAGGTAATCGGCAGCAATCTTTCCAATCCGGGCCTGCTGGGCGGGGGTAAAGTCTTCGTCGCCGGCCGCAAACGCATTCATTGCGGCAAAGCCGGTGCTGAAGGCCAGTACGAAGGCGCCCACATTGCGAATTTTTTTCATAATAGTTTCCGTTTGCCGGCGAAGGCCGGCGTATCTGAGAATGCCTGACGCTGTTAGCGCAGGCGATAATATTAACGTTCTTTCTGAATGTCTCTGACCCTGTCCGGCAGCGGCATATCCCGCTCCGGCTCACGTCCGCGGGACGCTTCCGGCAACCGGGGTACGCCCTGCCGCTCAAGCGCCCGCGCGGCGCTGGCCAGCCCCTGCTCTGAGAGATCCTGCTGCTGTGCTTTTGATGAAAGCCTTTCAGCACGCTGTTCTTCCTGAATCTGCCTCAGCACGGATACCGGAACATCAGAACCGGCCGGTATCTCAGCAGGCAGACGTACGCCAGCCGGTAGCGGGTTCGCCGACAGCGCACTGACCACCGAATGCAGAACGGCATCGTCAGGCAGGCCGGCATTTTTCGCCAGGGCATGGGAGGCGAGACGCACCAGGGCAGTATAGTCCGGGACGTTCTCTCCGGGGAGCGAAGGCACCTTCTCCTTCATGGCCTCAGCAATGCGCGCCGCCATCCGGTCAGAAAGCACCGACCGTTCCTTGTCCGACGAGTCCGGCAGTGTTACAGGCGACTCTGTACCGAGTTTGTTCGCCACCTCCCGTGCGGCAATGAGCGCGGATTTATTCTCCTGTTCCGGCACATCCGGGGGCAGGATACGTAAAAACGCCTGCAGCTCGGTCTGAACCAGATGAAGCAGCGTGGCATCCGGTCGCCGGCTCTTGTCCGGCAGACCGCCCGCGACCTTAAGCAACTGCGCTGAAGGCGTTCGGGCCCCCGTCAGCAGCAGGACGCCGGCGTCCGGGTTCGCGCGCGCGGCGTCAAGGGCCTGAGCCATATCGCTGACAATCACCGTTTCGCCGCTGCGGCTTTTCTGCAAAACAGCCGCCTGCCCGCCCGGCGTCATCATATGCCTGACCTCACCGGCTCTTATCCTGCCGGTTTCCGGCTGCAGCGGCAGCATGGCCAGCCCCGCCGTTTTACCGTTTCCGTCATACACCGGCAGCGCCAGGTGAGCGTCAGGAAACTTTCTCGTCGGAGGGATAACCCGGGCAGGTACAGCACTGTTCCCGAGTCCCTGTTCACGCAAAAACGTCCGGCCAATCGCCGTTCTGGCCAGCGGCTGTCCCATTGCCCATATTTGCCGGGCCTGCGCTCTCTCGGGTTCAGGGTGAATGGCATCGTGGGCAGTGACGGGCCCCTTATCCCGCTCTTTCAGCGTATCCATCCAGTCATTCACGCCATCGGTGACGACCTGAACATGGTCCCGGGCGCGCGAGGCGTTGATATAAAAGGCCCGCATACCACTCATGCGTTTACGCGCGCCTTCCGTGCCTTCCAGGACGATGTCGTAGTTTGCGCTGGCGCCCTGACCGCCGTATCCGGTCACCGCCCAGGCATAATCGACGTGGCGGTCGGCGGTCACGGTGAGC
The DNA here is from genome assembly GCF_013285385.1 of Paramixta manurensis. NCBI lineage: Bacteria > Pseudomonadati > Pseudomonadota > Gammaproteobacteria > Enterobacterales > Erwiniaceae > Paramixta > Paramixta manurensis. The sequence continues at coordinate 27,804 of NZ_CP054213.1, forward strand.
GGATCGATCGTTTTGCTTCCGTCCCGGTTTTTCAGCACGATTTCGCCGTTGTCGCGCAGTTGCTCGACACGGTACTGCTCGTGGGCTGCGTGTCCGGCCAGCTTCTGCGTTTTGGTCATCCGCACCTGGTCGCCTTCGCGGAGCTCTATCTCCCGGCGGTCAAACACCTCGATTTCGGTGGCATTCAGCTCCTGCGGCGAGTAGTAATGTATCCGTCCCGCCTCATCCCGCAGCAGTACCCTGTCTCCCCCCTTATCGATGCCGGTAACGCTGAGATAGCGATCGTTCGCCTGGACAACCTGACCGGGTTTCCAGTCCTGAATGCGGTTAAAGTCGTGGCGCCCGCCGGTGATGCGCTCAAGTACGGGAATGATTACCGCCTTTTGGCCCAGTTCCCGGCTTTCCACCATCGCCCGATGGATGCCACTGTTGACAGCCCGGCGGTCCGCGTTAAGTTGGACCAGTATCATGGTCTGTTCCCGGGCCGCATCCGTCCGGCTCATATAATCCGCCACAATAAAGCTGACCGGATCTTTCGTTTCAGCCACCGATTTCGCCGGCGCAACCGTCCCCGGCCTGCGGGGAACGGTCAGCGGTGAAACGCTGCTGATTTTTTCCAGCGCGGCGCCCGCCTTGTTCTCAATCACGCTGTAGACCGCTGATTTCAGGTTTGCATCGCGCTGACGAACAATTTCCTTCATCACGGCCACATCGATCGGGCTGCGCTCCTGCATCAGCTGGAAGGGCGCGCCGCTTTCAGGTGACTCCAGCTGCGCGACGTCGCCAACCGGCACGGCTCGCCCGTCGCCTGCCGTGATGGCCCGGTAGGCCGCGGCGGTATCCTGGTTACCGATCATGGAGGATTCATCGATTAGAAACAGGGTCCTGTCATAGCGCACCGTTTCGCCGGCTGCGGTGCGCTGCTGCCAGTCCGTCACGAAAGATTTCAGCGTTTGCGCCTCGATGCCGTTATCGCGCATCTCCTTTACCGCCCGGTGCGTGGGGGCAAGACCGATAATGACCGGCCTGTCTCCCTCCGGTAACGTGTCGATAGCCGCCTGAACGGCGCGGAACTGCGTGGTTTTACCGGTTCCCGCATACCCCTGAACCGCCGTAAAACGGTCGGTGCTTTGCAGGATCAGTGAGGTGGCCACCTTCTGTCCCTGCGTCAGGCCGTCCAGCAGAGCCGGCGCGATATTCGCCATCAGCGGCGTCTGCGTGTTTTTTCCGTCCGTGATGGCCGCAACAATTTCTTTCTCCATCTCCCAGGTGGCGCGGGCGACAAATCGTGGCTCGCCCTTCACCCTGACCGGGATCAGGTCGCCCTCTTTCACCTGACGGGCCACCTCCAGGCGCAGGGCGCCGACATTACTGATGAAGCCACCTGCAATATCCAGCAGCTTCGCCTCTGAGAAAGATACGTCCCGCATCTGCGCAATGCTTCGTGTGACGGCTTTCTGTGTGTCCGTCAGCAGTGCTGCGTTAAGCGTGTTCAGTGCTTCTCCGGCGTCGTCTTTACCGCTGGCCTGCTGTACCAGGGCAAGCGGTGAACGCCCCGTTCGCATCCGGGCGAGTTTATCTTCGGCCCGGTGCAGGGCTTCACCGGTAAAGATCTCAGCCTGGCTGCCTGACTGTGCCAGCGCGTTCATCATGTTAGAGGACAGGTCACGGCCATTCAGGCTGGCCAGTACGGTCCCCTGCTCATTATCACGGGCGCCTGGGGCGCTGACGTACCCGTGTGTCACGTACAGCGGGCGATCGGCGCGGACCGTCAGGGGGTGCTTCTGTCCTTCACGTGTCAGGGTCAGCTCACCGTTTTCGACCGCCGTCACCGTCAGGCGATCGCGGGCCCGGAGGCCTGCCTGCTTATCCCCCGCCACCGCAAACAGCCGCTCACCCGGCGCCACGCTAAGCTTTTCCTGCGTAAACGCGCGCCAGTCCCCGTTTAGTGCGCTCAGCTTTACGCGGGAAAGCACACCGTCGCTGTCTATGAGCGACAGCATGCGTGTGTCGTCATGGACACGGTCAACAATATAATGGCGGGTTTCATTTTTCTCCGAACGGTCTTCCAGCACCATCCCCGGGCGGTAAGAGGACGCAAGTTTGCGTTCCTTTGCCGTAATGAATACCGGCGTGCGCGCCTCGATGACAACCCCCTCCCTGTCAAGCTTTCCGGCGTTCTGCAGCGCGTCGCGAATGATGCCGGTCAGCTGTTGCTGCTCGCGGGCCCCCACAACAGCGGCAGTGACCGGGTTATCAGGGCTGCTCAGTTCGGCAAACCGTTCCGCCAGGGCATGATAGCGATCGCGTTTGTCCGTAATACTGATAACTCTGGCCTCAAGCCCTGCTGAGGGTTCCGTCAGACCATGACGCGGCACGCCTGACGTCGACAGAACGGAAAGGGCGTTCGCATTAGACTGCCGCCCGGCGCTGTCCAGGAACAAGAGCTGCGCATTCTTTTCCCGTGCCTCACCGGTCAGGACGAGCATCTCTTTCAACCCCAGCTTTTCCGCGCCTTCAATGATGAGCGTACTCTGGGGAGACAGGCTGAACGTGCTGTCCAGCACGCGGCTGCGCTGAAGAATATTGCCCTTCAGTATTTTCGATTTCTCAAGGCTCATCGCGCGCTCTACTGAACTGGCCAGCACCCTGACTTCCCGCCCCGCCTTGCGTGACATTGTCACCAGTTCCTCCGTCGTTTCACGCAGGCGCTGGACGGATGCCGGCGCGTTCAGGATGGCAATCGGTTCGTGCTCTGCCGATTTAAGATGTGCCGGCGCCGCGTCTGCGGGCGAACGGAACCGGATAACCCGGTTTTCCTTAACGATATCTGCGGCCAGCGCCTGAACCGAAAGCTCGTCAAGTAAATGAATGCCCGACGTGAATACGCCTTTATCACCGTCGAGAGGCACAAGCAGGTTCTCACTGATGGCCTGGTCAATCGCGCGCCGCAACGCCGGAATGGTATGCTGCTCACTGCCGGCATGGTGTGCCGTCATCAGTAAATCACCGTACGTAAAACGCGTGCGGCTGTCGCTCAGAACGGAAATCGCTTCACGGACCGTGTCAATGATGTCCGCCGGCGAGGGAGACTCGTCCCCGGAGATAATGCGCGTGGCTTCGCGTGCCCGCGCCGCCTGCATCACCCCGTCAATATCAAAACCGGTTCCTTCCATCTGCCGTTGCCAGCGCGCCTGAAGGCGCGAGCGACCGTCCGTCGTTTCAGGTTTAACAATCGGCTGCTCCTGCTCCGGCACCGCCGGGGAGCCGGGTAATTGTTCCTGTAACGCCCCGCCCGGCTCACCGTTTTCAGGCGTCTTTTCATTATGACTGGCATCGGTCTGCCGGTGCTCCGTTTCCGGCAGTGCCGGAGACGCGGGGACAGGCTCACGCGGCTCCCGGCTTTCCGGAAGTCGTGGTGAACCGGAAGGCGCTGACACCGTCTTCTCAGGTGAAGAAACCACCGGTTCATCGGAGTCTCTGAGACGGCTGATATCCTGTTTACGCTGGCGCGTATCGAGGGCGGCCACGTCACGGCTTTTCAGCGAGGCCTCTTCGCCGACCTGTCCGATAATTTCCCGGTGGCGCGATGAAAACTCATCAAGCACTTCTTCTGTGAAACCTTTGATCTCCCACAGCTCATGCCTGCCGCCGGTGAGTTCGGTCTCGTAACCCAGCGCCTCGGTTTTACTCTTAAGCGAGTTACGATAGATTTTTCCGAACGAAACCTGGTGGCGATACATGGTTTCGATAAACCCGGCCCCGTGGATATAGTCGGTAGCCAGTGCCTTCCACTTCCCCTCCAGTTCAGTTACGTTCGCCAGCACGGCGTGGGTATGGATCATGGGATCGAGATTACGTGACGTATCGTGAGTGAAAAGCGCCGCCACCATTTTTCCTGTCGGCACAATACTGGTGACGCCATCTTTCGTATCCCGTGCGGTGACCATTTGTTCGATAACTGACAGTGTTTCTTTTACCGCTTCATGGTGCGCCTCCAGCAGACGTTTATCGCCGCCGGCCAGGATAAGCAGTGAAATGCTTTTAGGTGCGGAGAAGGTAAAGTCGTGCCCCGGACGGTGTACGTGACTACCCTGAACGTCTTTACCCAGCTCAGTGCCGTCAGGCAGCCTGCCGTGAAGAACGTTAGTGAACGTATCCAGGTCAACCGGACCTTCCAGACCCAGTTCACGCGCGCCCTCGCCGAGCCACTGGCTTTCCAGATCGTCGAGAAAATAATAGTTGTCCTTACTGCTGTAATAACCGGCAGCGTCTGAGGCGGACGCCACGGGAGCAACAGTCATCATCGTTCGTATCCTCCGGGTTCATGATGGTCGCCTGGCGCCTCATACGCCTCATGGTCATGGCGATGGCGCAGGATGTTCTGTTCTTCGTCAGCCATACGCTGCGAGGCCATGCCGTACTGCTCCGCATAAGCCTCTTCGCGGCTTTCCGGCGCGGTTTTCTGCGCCCCTGCCGTGCGCAGCGTGAGCTCGCCGTCCTCACCGGCAGTCACTTCCATCTGCAGCTGCGGGGGTTCACCCGGCGCATCAGCCACGCCCTCACCGGAGCCGGCGTTCGCCGCCGCGGTCTGACGTTTAAAGCGGTTAAGCATCTCAAGCGCATTCATGCCGCTGCCGGCTGATTTCACCGGCGGCGTGACGGCGTTTGCCAGCGGTTGCTCCTGTGTCACGGGCGCGTTCGCTCTCTCTGCAGACGGGGAAGTTTCCGGCGCAGCCACCGGTTTCCCGGCCGGCGACGCACGCTCAGTCTGATCCGGGCGTTTGAACGCCCGGACGTTCGCGGGAAGCGGCTGTGGTCCGGTTTCTGACGCGCCGGTTTTCCCGACCGGGGCTGGCGGGGTATCGGGCACGGAAGGTTGTGCCTTTTTTACTGCCTGTGCGGCATCCGGTTTCATCGCGGCGTCACCGGAGGTGCCTGCCCGGGAATTAAACGTCGTCGGCGGCACGGCGGGCTGGCTGGCGCTGACGTTTGCTGGGGAGGCATCCGCGCTTTTCTCCAGAATTTCCTCCCCGGTAGGAAAACGGATACCGGCATTTGTGGCGCTGCGTTCGTTGCCGGCGATGATGCGCTCCAGCTCCGGACTCAGGTTGTCGCGAAAATCGCGCTCGACGAGGGCCGGGTGATATTTTTTCTGCTTCCGGTACTTCAGGCTCAGCTTCACCACTGGATATTCGCCCGGGAGACGCACGTAAAAACGCAGGTTCGGCATCTTCATTACTTGGTCATAATCGACGATCGGCTCATTGACCTTGTCCCGGCTGAGCGAGATACCGTCACGGATCTGGTCGAGGCCAAAGCTGTTCTGCTCGCGCGCCTCACGCCGGCGCTGATGGCCCAGTTCGTCTTCCACTATTTTGGCTACCTCGGCGCTTGGGGAACGGCCATAGGCGCGGGTGTTGAGAAGGTCAAAAATGGCTTTGGCCATCTCGCGACCGTAGATGTGCACCAGTTGCGGGATGTTCTGGATGCCCAGCACGAAGCAGCCGCCGAACTTACGCGCTTCGGCCAGCGTTTCGTTCAGCTCCGGGATTTTCTGCAGGCTGGCTATCTCATCGCCGACGAACCATACACGCCGGTCGCTGTTCTCACCCATGCTCTGCAGGAGCAGCGTGGCCAGTGACAGCCACATGGAAATAAGCGGACGCACGGCTTTGCGGTGCCGGGCCGTCGTGGAAATGAACAGCCAGCTGCTGTCGTACCGTGCGTCGGTCATCCACTCCCGGATGCTGAACGCCGGTTTGCCTTCCTTATCCAGCCCCTGCAGGTAGCGAAGCGACTTGGCGTAGTTGGTCAGCACCGAACGGATGGAGATGGCCGTCTTTTCGATTTTCTCCTCAACCAGGTTGGCCGAAGGGGTGTTCTTCAGAAACTCGCGCAGGCTTTTCAGGTCGATGGAGAGCAGGGTCTTCAGGAACGTTTCAATGCTCCTGTCCGGGCGGGCCGCAAACTGCATGGCACCGTCGCTGAAGATGGTACGTGAGGACGACACCCAGAACGGGTCAGAGTCCCCTTCCACCGGCATCAGCGCCGCCGTCATGTTTTCGTAATCGACCACATCCAGGCATTCACGCCAGAGCTCCCAGTTCTCACAACGACTGTCGTGAGGATTAAGGATCCTGTCGGTACGCGGGTTGTAGTGCGTTTCGATAAAGGTACCGCCCGAGTCGTAGATAATGGCGCGGTCACCACGATGGCGGATGTAGTCCAGCAGCCAGCGGATAAGCGTGGATTTACCGACGCCGATGGTGCCGTGGATGAGAAAATTCATGACCTCGGCATTCCTGACCATGTGCAGGCCGCCAATCTGCAGATCGGACTTCTCGCCAGCCTTTTTCAGCAGGCGATTCACTTCGCGCAGATCATCGGTCAGCTTCATCCCGGAGATGAACTCGTCTTCGCTTTCTTTTTTGCCGATGCGCCCCACGTACCAGGTCACACCTAAAAACAACAGGCCACATGTCAGCCCGCAAGCGATGGCAATAAAACGCAGCCTGAGCAGGAACTGGCGTCCCATGTCCTGCATCCACACATTGGTCAGTAACTGAGCCGGTGTCAGCCTGATGCTGCAGAGCGGCCCTGACGCATTGCAGTGCCAGAAGATATCCCATGTGGCACTTTCCGTTCCCGGCGCAATGCCCAGCAGTGAGGACGTGGGCCAGGCGCACCAGTACCAGAACCCGTTTCGCAGCACATCATCCGGCGTGGTGATCCAGAAAAGCACACACGTGGCGCCCAGAAACAGCAGTAAAAGCCAGTGAAATATCCAGTTGTTAACTTGGGCAAACATGCGCAGACGGTAGGCCGTTATCTGGCCCCCCTGCGTCAGAAATTTGGGTATAAAGCTCATGTGTTGCTCCGGAAGACGTGCAGGCGCAGCCCGCCCCGTAGGGGGCAGGCTGTACATCGCGGGAAAAGGAACAGGGCTGCGGCGCAGCCCGCTTGGGTTACTTAACGGGGAGGGCTGGAGACGAACGACACAGTTACCGACCCGAACTGAGGGACATCATTGTGGATGCGGTAGATTCTCTCGTGACAGGGAGCTGACCTGCCGACACGTCCATTTCGTCCCGGTGGGTTACATCATTCCGGCGACTGATTTCGCCAGCTGTGCTTCCAGTACCGGCTTCGCCTCTTCAAATTTCAGGTTAACCTTGTTGGCATTTGATACCACGCGTGTCTGGTATTTCATGCGGTCGCCCTGCTCGCTGCTGGTCTGCAGTTTGACGCCGGAACTTCCCTGCTGCAGCGCCGCGACATTGTCGGTGGTTACTGCTGCTTTGGTACGTTCGGAGATTTGCAGATCGGTCACCATTGTATAATTCACATCTTCGACCATTGAATCTGCTGCCAGCCCAATAAGCCCCGCCGCCAGACCAACGCCCAGTGTCGCGCCGGCAGAATTGCTGTTGTAAGCGGTAATTCCCGCACCCAGCGCAGCACCTGTCGCTGCGCCCTCATAACCCGTTGAGAGAAACCCCTGAGACTGGCGCAGGTCCATTTTATCCGCCCTGAGAACGTTAGCCTGTATCCAGTACCAGGCGGCATCCGGAGAGGCCGTGATGGTATACCCTTTAGCCGTGAGATCCTGTGCGAGCATGGTTTGCAGGTCGCTCATATCCTTATCGGATGTATTCCGCACCTGTAGAAAAACGGTTTTTTCACTGGAAGGTTCAAGCCAGACGGTCTGGCTCATCTGGGTTTTTACATCAAGGTTGCGTTTTTTGATTGCGGTACCCACTGCGCTACATCCGGAAAGCACCAGACATGAAGCAGCCACAGCCGCCACAAAAGTTTTGCGGTTTTTCAATTGCTGTATCCTTGTCAAATAAAAAGCGGGGCAGGCGCGCCCCGAAGCACATGCGTTTAACTTAATGAATCAGGAGGGAAAACCCTTCCGGCAGTGTGCCAGGAAGGGTATCGGCAGAAAGTGGTAATACTTAAATTTTTTTAATCAGAGAACTGATTTTTTCGAGAGCTAAACCTGAACCAATTCGATTAACTTCCATTCCAACAACAATATTAACGATGAAAAATAAAGCTAGCTCAGAAGCTGGCACTCCAAAAGCCATCCACGAAATGAATCCTGACGATATAGTCGAAAGAAGCATAAAAACCAAAAAGAAAGTAATCGTGCGCTTAACGACTCTCTTCAAATGGCTCAAAATTAATGAGCTCTGCCGAACATTTTCAGGGATGGTTAGATACGCTATGAGGTTGTTGTAAGTCATTAGAGAGAAAAACAAACCAATAATGGCAGTAGGTACAACTACTACCCAACCATCCGACGTCAGAAATTTGAGGAAGCCTTCAGAATAAACATCTGGATACCTCTGTGAGTCAACTAAATAGAAAATCATTGTACTAACAAAGCTCAAGACAACAGATATAACGGGTATGAAAAAACACTTTTTGAGCAAATCAGAACTGGAGGGAATAACTCGGTCTCCCGATGAAAGTTTATCAGTAAGTATTGCCATATCTGCATCAATTTCTGCTTTAGTGAAATTAGCCATATTCCCTCTCCCATTAGATTCTACTTATGAGGCTTTTTTCTGCTGTTCTCTTAACGCTTTAAGTTTTTCTTGAAAATTGCCCCTTACTTCTGAACTATCCCAAAGAGGCTGCGTTTGTTTTAAATCCTCTTCAGTGCGGCCAATTTGCTGACTTTTCACCGCACCCTGATGCTCATTCCTGAGTATATCACTGGATGTCTGAACAGTGGTTTTGTTTTCACCTATTTTCCCGTCATTATTGCTAATGGTTTCGGAATTGGCAGATCTTTGTTCTGATACTTTTCCCGCGACATTATCAGGAATACCCTTTTCGCCTGCCTGCTGGTTGATACGATTAACGCTGTTCCGGAAATCCTCAGTCATCGCAGCAGAAGGTTTTTTTGCAGGCGCAATCAGATTACGCTCCTGATTATCAATTGCCACGCCGTGACGCTGAGACTCACCTGACCGCCCATCGCCAGCCGGTTGTGAAATACCGGCCCCGCCATCCGACATCGATACTGACGGAGAGAGAGACTGTGAGTTTGCCTGCTCTGTCCGGGCACCGTAGTTCTGCATGATTTCCGGCTCCAGCCGATCCTGCATAAATTCGGTTGCTGCCGCACGGGCACTACTCACGTTGGTCAGGATATTCTGTGCATCGTTACCGTATTTTGCTGTGGTCCAGTCAACAAAAGCCTGATTATAGTTAGCATCCAGACTGGCGCTCTGATTCTGTGCCAGTGTGGCCATCCGGCTGAATTCCTGACTGCGTGTACTGCTTTCGGTGAACTGGTGGTACTGGCTTTTCGCATCGTTAAGTGTGGCCGCGAACTGATCTGCCTGCGAATTAGACTGGTTGTCAGTATGACTGCCGGATTCACTCAGGCGCGAAGTGGTCACCATATCCATACCCTGCCGGAAATCCCGCACGACCTGGCTGTTTTCATCATGCCGGAAGTCTTTGCCTTCTGCATGGCTGTCCTGAGTACCATGAGAGCTTCCTGACGAATGACGCCAGTCTGTATTCAGGTTCGCCTCACCGCCGGCACTCAGGCCGGTTGCCCACTTACCGAGCTTACCGGCCAGCTGGTCGCCGGAATCAAACTTAACATAGCCTCTCGCGCCAGCCCCCACACTGCCCTGATTAGAAATATCCATCAGCTGATTATAAGCCTGTTGCTCAGACACATTATGCGACTTCGCGTAACTTTCGACGGCCGACTGCATCATGCTTGCGCCGCGTGTGGCGTTAGTGGCCACGCTGCTGTCGCTGCCCTGCGTCAGGGTATCGCTGTTACCCTGCTGGCTCGTTAGCTGATGCATTTGCTGGAAGCCGCTGGTGACGCTGTGGTTATAACCATCCATTGCTGACTGCGCCTGCTGCATGGCCTGTCGGGACTGCTCGGTGAAACCACTGCTGGCCAGTGAACTCAGCCGCATGTTAACCGGCAGGTTGGATATGGCCTGACTGGTGTCATAAACATTATGCCCGTCCGCCGTTTGCGTGTGCATCGCGCCGTTCCCTAACTGATACCCCTGCGCTCCGGAGCGTTGCAGCAGGTTCGTATCAAACTTGTTGGCATTAACGTTATCCATCGACATGTTATTAAACGACCAGTTGCCGTCCGCCGTGGTTGACGCCTGTCCTCCGACTGTAAACGCCGTTGAACTCAGCATACCGCCAACGGCCTGTGACGCTACAGAGGCCGCGCCTTTGGTCAGGAAGAACGCCAGAACCGGGATCGACATGCTGAGATAGCCCGCGATATTTGCTGCGTCAGAGTGTTGCAGCCCGACCAGGTCCGCATTGGAAAGGACCAGGTCCGTCGCCCCGGTTTTCGTCTGCAGGTAAAAGTTGGCCAGAGAATTCAGGATGGCAAACATGACTGGCCACATCTGAAGGTACAGAAAGCCGCCGGCATAGAGTTTCAGTGTGTTGAGTCCGAAAATGCTGTGATTGACCAGCGCCAGCGCAATAACCAGCGGGAAAAGGCCTATCAGCACAAGCATCATCATCGACTGGAACATCGGCAGCGTCCGGGCCGCAATCACACCACCGGCACCCCAGCTGATACGCTGCTTCGTCAGGCTGGATTCCGTTGCGAGATTCAGCAGGTTGGCCGTATCAGACGACCGGGCAGAAAACCCTTTCCAGCCGTCACGGATGGCGCTATTAGTGACGTTATTACGCATAATCTGAGACGCACTCAGGCCGCCCTTGTAGAAAAAGTTATAGCTGTCATCCATCGCACCGCTGAGCAGTTCTTCTGCGTTCACTTTATTCCCGAATATCCGGGTTGAAAGCGCATGCCAGGTCGTTCCGCCGATGCGGATATCTGCGCCTATCAGGTTCTTAATCACCGCCGCCGCCTGCTGACAGGTAATGAACTGGCGTCCGCTTCCGGCATCCTGGTACAACCCGCGCAGCGGACTCGGGTTACTGGTGATGAGCGTCAGCGGGTCAGTGCTGTGAAGCAGATCCGCCACCGTGTACTTTCCGTTCAGCAGAATATCGCCCACCACGCAGTTTTCCACGTAGTCCGTCAGCATCTGTGAGAGCTGAGGATTCTGCGTGCGGAAATCAGATGACTGCGCCACTATCTGCGAGCCGAACAGCATGCCGGTTTTGGTGTAGGTCAGCGAGTCCGGGCGGGCCAGCGCGAAGTCATACAGCCTTGCAACACCAAATCCCGATCCGGTAGTGAGCCCCGCGATGGCCGCCAGGCCGGCCGGCACGTTATCAACCTCATAGACCGCTGCCGGGTCCGTCACATCTATAATCTGGACACTACGTTTCGGTACCAGCAGCACTGAGGTAATGACGAAAAAAATGGCAAACCAGTGCAGGAACACCATTGGATTACGTGATTTGATAAAGCTGAACATCACGCCCAGTACGCCGAACAGGCCGACTATACGTTTTAATGTACTGTAGGTGTCGGTCCCGACAATGGTCACCACACCGTTCAGCACCTGGCGATACATGTCCCCGCCGTAAATGGTATAGACCTCAGTCATTGCCTGTTCCCCACTGATAATTGCCCTGATAGGACGTTGAGATAATGGTCGACACCTGTTGCTGCAGGTACTGCATGTTGCGGTCGATACCGTCAAGCGCGTTCTGATCCGAGGTGGACTGCAGCTTCATCTGCGCCAGCAGCGAGGTTGCAGCCAGCACGTTGTTACGCAGCTCGCCGGCCGCCTGTTCCGGAAAGTTTTTACCTGCCAGCGACTGGCTTGCCTGCTTCACCAGCTCCTGCAGGTACTGGATCATCATGTCCTGGGCAATGAAGTCAGCGACCTGTATCAGATAGGTCGGGCTCATTCCCATGCTGTGTGAATTGGTCAGGTATTTGAGCACCGGCACGGACGTGGTGTTTATAAATCCCTTTTCCTGATCTGACAGACCGGTGTCCGCACCCAGTTTGCCGTCGATGGAAATCATCAGGTTCTGCACCTGCTTCACCAGCGCCACGTCGCTGCTGATCGTGACATTCGTGACTGTCGGCCCCAGACAGAGATCCGGTTCGTCACAGCCGTACATTTTGGCGGTACCGCCGCGCATCAGAACGGTAATAATGTCCCGGTTATCAACCAGCGGGGTGAGAATCGTGACCTGTCCGGCGCTGTTAAAGATGATGGAGCCCACCACGCTCATGACCAGCTCTTTCAGCTGACGGTTGCCATCGAAGAGGTGGTTACGGCCCAGCGCGTCCCAGATGAGGTTTTTGCTCTTCAGTACCTGATCTTTTTCATTTGCCGAAGCCCGGCTGGTGACGCTGTCTCCCTGCCCGCCCACCGTGCAGCCCTGACGCGATGCCGCCCAGTCAGAAAAAAGGTTGTCCGAGCCGGCAATATCCTGACAGATTTTCTGGTTAGACAATTGCGTGACCGGCCACAGCCCGCCGATGATCCCCTGCGCGGCCTGACAGGAACTCATGTTGGACGAGTTCACGTCGGAAGCCAGCTTTTGCAGGAAGTCTTTGGCCTGCTTGAGCTCAGGTACCATCGTCTGCAATGCGAGATCGAAGGCATAGCCCGCCGCATTGCTCATGATTTGCTTTACGAAGCGCTGCAGCTCGGCGCCATTGATGAAGGAAAAGGCCCCGAGATAGGCGTCAATGCCGCCGCACCCTGCGTTGAGCGAAGGCACCTGCATTGAAATAAGCTGTACCTGTTTGACCGGATTACGCAGATAAACAGAGCCGCCGGTGACGTAACCCGCCGCCTGCCCCTGCCAGGCCTGCGCCTTTGAGACGTTACCGTCAAAGCCCAGGCTGCCGAAGTAGCCGTTAAGGTCGCCCTGCACATCTGCCAGCACGGGAGTACTGATGACGAACGCCGCCGCTGCGGAAATCAGAAGTTGCCGGATTTTCATAGCGAGGCCCCGGCTTTAATACGCTGCGTGAGCATTCGGGTGACAACAGGGTATTCCGGCCAGTCGTACTCTATAACCACACAAACCAGCCCGGGTTTACCCTGCTCCTGACGAAATCCCGTAACTTTTTCAGACAGGGCTCGAAGCGCGCGCTGCTCTTCCCGCGTCATGCCGTTTCTGATATCGGAAATTTTCAGCACCAGATACCGGTCATCGCTCTCCGGCCATGGTTCAGACAGGCCGGCGCCAGGCGGTTCACGTGTTACGGTCGCCACAAACGCACAGGGCGGAGTTTCATCCCTGTGGGACAGGCGTCTGCCCCGAATGCGCATAATGACCTCACTCACCCCCCAGACGCTTAAGCAGCTAACTGAAAGAGCCACCATTAACCTGGCTGGCAGATGAAGAAACGATGGTAACGCCAGATTGTAAGGCCCTTCCGTCCATTGATAGACTGCGTTGCCAAGCGCGATACCACCCAGCACGACACCTGTGGAGAGAAAGAGGCAGGAAATGAGCGTCAGAATTTCATTTACCTTGCCAGATACTTTTTCAGTCATGTTCATTCATCACTCCGGTAAGCCATAAATCCCTGCCGGCGCAGCGTAATACTGACCAGCGCCCCTGCGGCAAAGCCGCCGGCAAGAGAAAGCAAAAACAGCAGCGGGAAGTCCCGCAGGCCGCCCATTAACAAACCGTCCGGACCCGATATCGCCTGCAGCATTCTCCGGCCCATTACGTCCTGAACCAGCCAGACATAGAGACCAGCCGCCAGCAGCAGCGAGACGCAGACGAGCAGAAACGCCCTCTCCGTTGATGAGAGCGTCAGGGGTTTCTCAACCATGGTGTATTCCGTATTGTTACTGAGAGGTCAGCGACGAACTGGACGGTACCGGACCCAGCGTATCCGGCGGCAGATGGTCAATATCGGCTTCTATCATTTGCGCCAGCCGCTGGCTGACGGTGGCCATATCCGTATCACCCTGATAGAGCGGGTACGCCATGTTGGTGTTCACGTTGACCATAAAGGTGGTTGGCGTGGCAATCGGCAGGCCATTGCCAAAAAACGTCAGTATTTCCCCGGCAATCGGCTCGCCTGGCCCGGCTTTGCGGGGAATTAACGCGACCGGGAATGACGTATCTCCGTAACCATCAAGCGTGTAGGGATACACCCTGATACCCGCCTCATCAGCCCATGCCTTCAGCTTCGGGTCGAACTTCGCGCTGTAGGGGCAGGCTCGCTGCATAAAAACGACGATAGCGTAGTCGTTCAGGTTTACCTCGCGTCCGTCCGTCAGCGTCAGCGGATTCGCGGGTTTTACGGCGCGGGTTTTGCCCGGAGCCGTACCGGGAAGGCCTAAATCCGGCAGTGATACGCCGCTTCCCTGTGTCTTGTTTTTTTCCAGCGCCGCTATCTGATCGGCCACGGATGCCTGTGCGGCCAGCGGCAGAAACAGGACAAGCAGAGAGAAAAGAGCCTTCACGTTCATAGCCTGAGCCCCTTCTCTTTCCGCGTGCGCCGGTGTTCGCGTATCTCTGAAACGATAAAGACCAGCGCGGCCAGCCCGAAACTAGTTACGGCCCCCGTCACCAGCACCTGGTGGGTCAGCGCCGGTGAGTAGTTCAGCAGTTCCCGCAGGCAGTTGAAGATGATGCCCGCCATGAACAGCGTGGCAATGAAAGGAAGTTTATTCATGCGTTACCTCGTTATGCCCTGCGGCGTATCGACCACACGATCCCGTGTGCTAACAATGAAAGCGTGACGCCGACCTTATAGAGCAACAGCAGCGTGCTGTTGAATTCGTTTACCCAGTCCGCGCGATTTTGCGGTGCCTTCACGCATAGATTGGATGGAGGAGCCGTTCGCAAATCAGATGAAACCGGAGCGTCGTCACGAAGTGACTTAAGTGGCACGGTAGGAAAAGTTGTTCCGCGAGTGGCCTGCTGCACGCAGGCCCACACGCTGCCAGGCGGTGCGTCACGCACCAGCTTATCGGCTTCGTTCAGGATCATCTGTCCTGCGCCGCCGGTGTTGTGCGCACCCAACAAAAACAGCATGAAAAACAACAACGCCGGGTGGATAACAAACGTCTGCAGCAACAGATTCGTCAGGCTGTGGGCGGAGCGTAGCCGTCCGTGCCAGAGGGGCGAAAGTGTCAGCATCAGGGAGTCCTCAGAAGTTAGGTTTAAAGCCGGTGGCCACGTTAAGAAAGCGTTTTGCCAGATCGTCCTGCGTCATGAAGCCGTAGGCGAGCGGTCGGTAGTTCTTCGACTTCGGGTCGACCAGAAACAGCGCCGGGAAATGACTGATGCCCATGCGCGCGCTCTGTCCCGCATCCGGGCGGCTGTCCGGCACCAGCGGCGACACCGTACCGTCCACGCTTACCGGGATAAGAGAGATGTGCCGGAGCCGCGCGAAGTCGGCCACGACGCCCGCCATCTGCGCATCAATCGGGTCGTTGCCCCGGTAGAAGTAGAACAACCCGTACTGACCAGCGAGCCGGCTGATGGCCTGCGTCTCATCCTGCTGGTCACGGGCCTGCTGTAACGGTGCCGTACTGTTGTAATGCGGATGCTCAAGGTTGTAATCCAGGTCCGGATGATCAAGCTGCGCCACCGCAAAAGACTGGCTGAACATCGAGGCATGGTCTGTCCAGAACTTCTGCCAGCGCAGAAACGTTGCCGTGTTCTCCGCTGTCGGGTAGAGAATGGCGCGGGCCAGCGCCTGCTTCGTGTAGCCCTTAAGCACCTCCGACTGTTCCGCGGGGGACAGTTTGCTGAAATCCGGGACCGCCTGCGGCACGGGTTTCGGTGCGGGCGGGGCCGGTTTTATCTTCGGTTCGTTGTACCAGTGCCAGCCCGTGAAGGGATCAGCCGGGGTCACCACCGCACTGGCAGCGGATGCATCGTCCGCCGCGGCCTGACAGGTACCGGCTATCAGCAGGCATGCAAGCAGCAGTCGCTTCATTATTTACCTCCTGACTGCGCGTTCACCTGAGCGGCGATGCGGTCCTTTATCTGCTTCACCATCGTGGCTGAATCCGGGACTTTCTGATTTGCCATCAGGTCACTGTAAAAATCAGAGAAATTGATGAGGTCGAAGTTGATTTTCTGCAGCTCGGGCACCGTAATCCCCCGGCAGTCGGGAGAGCTCCCGCTGCCGAAGCTGACGTGAAGCTGATCGCGACGCCCCTGCTCCTGAATAATGCGCGCCAGCATGCCGGTGAATACGCAGTAAACCTGCTTTTTCTGTATGCAGGTACTGAGTACCGTTTTGGCGCAGGCCTCACCCACCTTCACCACCACCTTTTTCGCTTTCCCCTTGCCGATGGCCATCTCATCGCTGTTACAGTTGGCCAGACCAGCGCTGTTACCCCAGCCTGAGTCCACGCAACAGTTGGAAAAACTGGCGGAGGCCATCCTGCAACTCATGACCTGCCCGGTGAAGGCCCGGATATTGGCCTGCGTGGTGCTCTGCTGTTTTTCCACGTCTTCACCGGCGGAGGCCAGCCCGGCAAGTTTCGCGACTGCCACGTCAAAGCCACCATCGCTTTGCCCGGTTTCATCACAATTACCCGACTGACAGAGAAAGTCTCCGCCACACAGCACACCCGATGACTGGTAGGTCGTCTGGCATTGCCAGGTTTCCGTCTGATGCGTGCACTGCCCGTCCTCCGTCTGCGTGCAGGTATGCGATGCCAGGGTGCAGTTTTTATTTCCGGACAAGTTGCCGCAGTTTCCGGGCGAATTAACGCCCGTCACGTACTCATCTGAGTACTGCCAGCAGTCGCTGTGTGCCGTAAACGTCTGGCCGTTCTGTGTTACCGTGCGGTCTCCGCCCGGATCGGTACAGACGCTGCTGACCGGCTTACTGTTTGCCGGCTTGCTGAAGCCACAAAACTCATCAAACGTCACCACGGGTTTTGCCGTGCTGGTTTTTACCTGCCCGACCAGCGTAATTTCCAGGACCCAGTCCGCTACCGAGGTAAAATGCAGCAGATAGACCTGAGCAATGATATTGCTTGAGTTAGGGTTGAAGACGACCGGGAGGCTTTGTCCTTTCGTGATATGTTTACTCACCGCCACCTGCTTTGTCTGGCTCATGGTGAGCGTTTGTGAAATACCGGCAACACTGACCCCCACCGCAAGCCCCCCACCGTTATCCGACGGGTTTGGTTTGTAGTAGAAGCGAATTTTTATCGCTGTCACATCCAGGTCGCTGTCCGCTTTCGCATCAAAATCAATCACCGAGCCGGAAACGCGTGCGTTGGTCAGCTTCAGTACGCTTTCTTTCGTTGTCGTTGTCGTGCCACCGACGATGGTAATTTTCCCTGTGCGGGCGCAGGTTTGTGTCGCCGCAACGTCACGGTCGCAGGAATAATTCTGGAAAGTCGTTTTCGAAACGACTTTTTCCTGACACTGCGAGGCCGAGCCATCCACCACGCCGCTGGCGTTCTGCTCGGCGGTTTTACCGTTAGTGATATAGGGGGCATCGGGATCAAGCGTGACGGGAGGATTTTTGGTTGCAGAGTCGTTCACTGCCTGCCCGGCCTCGTTGCCAGTCAGTGCCGTCTGTCCCTTATCCGCTATTCCGCCATCATCGCCCTGAACGCCACCGTAATAACCACTTTGTGGTGGGTTTGCGTTGTAGCCCGGGATGACCGTCGCAGGGTCTGTTCCCTTTGCTGCGGAGGTTCCCTGTGATTTATTCCCTTTGGCGAACGCCGCCCCGTCGTTATAACCCGCATCATCCGCCGTGGCGCAGAACGCCACACCACACAGTAAGAGCACAGTGAGGATGCATTTTTTCACCGGCCACCTCCGCTTTCCTGCAGCAACTGTTTCGCTGTCAGAGCGCATTCGCCCCGCCGCGCGATGTTTTCCAGCGCCTCTTTTATCGTCAGGCTGCCGTAAAGAACGTCGTATTTTCCCGGGCAGGTTACGACCAGTGCAGGGACGGCCCTGATGCCGTACTGCACAAACAGCGTCGGGTCAATCTGTACACCGGCCTCCTTATCCTGTTTCGAGAGTTCAAACACAGCGGAGGCCGTTTTTCGGAAATCATTATCCAGTAATCCCCGGATGGTGGCCGGTATGCCGAACCGGCGGGCATCCTGAAGCATAGGCAGCAGGCCTTCTTGCGGAATGCCGAGGCTGACAAAGTAGACCGCCCTCTGAACCGGCCGGGTGGCGCTGTTTTCCGTCGCCTGCGCCGCCGCAATGTCGTTCTGTATTTTATCAACCTTCGCCTGCTGACTGTCCGGAAGCGCAAAATTCATCCCGCTAATCTGTTTTTTAAACGTTTCCAGATCACGCTGTTGCTCTTTCATCCACTGCACGTCATGGTCAGATACAACGGGCATTGCTGAGGCAAATGTCAGTCCGGCATACGTCATCAGAACGCTGGTGATAAGCGTACGAATGTGATTATTTTTCATGGGGTGCCCTTACAAAAATGCGCAGTTACGCTTGCGCCACAGCAGATAGCCGAAGTTTTTCTTTGTTGCGGGAGAGTTATGCACCGAGCCCCAGAGCTGCGTGGTGGTACCAAACGGATGGCAGTCCTCCGTTTCCGGGTACATGTTTACCATCTGGTAACGCCAGCGCGACTTGGGGATGATCGGAGAGGGATATTCGTGGCAGACGGCGACATCAGCGCCGACACTCTCCATGACCAGCCCTTCCCGGTGCAGCTTGAAAGCCATTCGCTCACTGACCAGCACCGACGCTTCCAGCGGCGAAAACTCATTGCTGATATAGCCAGTAAACGGATACATACTGCCCTGCGCGCCGGCACACCAGAACAACGGGTCCAGCGGAAGCCCGGATGTGGATGCCACCGCATCTGCGGCGCAGGCACCCTGTGCCAGCAGGTTGTTGAATAGCGCGACTTCAGGATTAATTAGCATGGAAAGGGTACTGTCATTCCACAGCGGATCGACTTCGGACAGGTAGGCGATATCCATATCGCCGGTCTGCATACATCCGATACTGGTGATAATGTTGAGCCAAGAGATCAGCGGATACTTGTACCAGTGCACATGATAAAACGCGCCGGCGGCTGGCCGGTCACTTTGCCCGCCGGTGCCGGTCCCGGTTCTGCCCAGGTCAATTTTAAAACCACCCATATTCACCATCACGCCCGGTTCCCGCGTGACGTCAGTCATGGCCATCGGTTCCCAAAAGCCAATGGCCAGCCCCAGCCGGAACAATATGCCGACCGGACATAACTGAATGGGAGAGGCAGGATTAGGCGTATCCGGATGGTCGCCTGATGCCAGTTTGATGCTCCCGAGCGTCATCGGGAACAGGCACTTCCAGCACACGTCGCTGATGGGATTCACCCAGCGACCGTCGCCGGCGTTACCGGAGTCGGCCACTGCATTTTTAGCCAGCATGAAGGGGCATAAGAGGCACAGAATCAGTATGAGGCGTTTCATGGTGTCCACGCCCCGGGATTTTTCCGGAGCCAGATACATAACGGTCCGTCTTCGGTGTAGTGAAAGCAGCCGATAAACCAGCCCTCGCCTGCAGGCCGCGAAGGGGTCCAGCTGCTGCAGTTGCCGCTGGTCCAGAACTGCGCCATGTGTTCGTCCGTTATGTCGTTTTCCATCCAGGTCGTTGCGGCCATAAGATTGTTGGTCGTAAGCCAGTTCCTGAAGTCGCTTTTGAGATAAAAGTCGTTATCCGTGGTGGCCGGATTAAAAAAATCAGGATGAACCCAGCCGCCCCAGCAGTCGCGCACGACCGGCTGAGCCGTTATTTCAGCGGGATGAGTCATAGAGGGGATTCCGTAATGGCGGCAGCAGTTCTGCCGGGATCAGATGTTAATCAGGCCTGCCTGCGGGGTGCAGGCTGAGGCGTACCGCAGCGCAGGCGAGGAACGAACATCCTGCGCAACGCGGGCAGGGGTAAGGTGTTAAACACGTACGTCAGTCAGGGCTGAAAACCGCGCGTTATGCTGATTATTCTGCATGCGCGCCTTCGTCTTTACCTTCCGTACGCATGCCGTGGCGCCGCATAATTTCGCCCACGTCTTTATCGGTCAGCGATGCCAGCACGATTTCAGAGCGGACCTCCCCGCTGCAGGCCAGCAGGGTCTGGAGCGCAGCGCGCAGGACCACCGACTCTGAATAAAGCGGAAACTCTGCGGTCATGCGACGAAGCCCGGACTTGTCATCATCATCCAGCCGTACCTGCGTGGTGTGACGTTTTACTTTTTGCGGGGCCGTCTGCCCCCGTGCGTTGTGAGTCATTTCAGTGCCACCTCCTCCACTCTGAGCGTCCGGTCGTCCCGCGTGATGCGCACCGGCGTGTGCTCAAAGCCGAATTTTGTTGTTAACGTGCCGTACTGGTCGAAGTACACCGGCTCATCAAGCGCAATGCTGCTGTCATGGATGTTGCCGTTCACCAGAATGACCTTAAAGTTCTGCCGCCCGCTGAGCTGCTGTTTCACCCATTTCATTTGCGCCGGATTGTCACCGTCAATAAAGAAGAGCGTTTCGCTGTACGGCACCTTATCCAGCGGATTAACCTTATCGCCCGCCCGCGCGATAACGTTGCCCCGCATGTCCCGGACGGTTTCCTGCACGGTAAACGTCGGGTCATAGCTGAATGTCCTTTCCGTTCTGGCCGGCGTCAGCCCGGCTACCGGCGCGGGACGGACGGCGTGCGCTTTCACCCGGGCTTCCGCTTCACGCTGCAGGCGGTCCAGTTCACCGCTGTCCTTCATGCCCTGCAGCCGCTGCCCGATAAAGGTGAGCAGGTCCGGCTCCGCGATGGGAAACAGATGTCCGATCGTGCCCAGGTCCTTCGCCCCGGCTGACAGGCTGACCGAGGCGGTCAGCAGCCATACTGCCAGCCCCGCCCTCATCGCGCCCCCTGCATCTGGCGAGCAATATCTGCCTGTATTTCAGGCGTGATATCCGGCATACCGGAGACCACCGCACCTTTCACCAGGATGACACCGCCGTGCTGACGCTGCCAGTCCGTCAGGCTGTTATTCAGCGAATGACTGAAGACCTCCGTCAGGTTTTTAGCCGCCGCCTCCGGCAGCGCCGTCTGCGCCGTCTGCTGCTTAAACGCATCAATGGTGCCTTTCATGTCAAACACCACGGCATCAGGCTGGCTGTACTGCGTGAACAGTAAACTGACGCCGGCGCTCCAGATCATTAACAACAGTGCGGCGGCACCTGTCCGGAGCGCGCGATTTTTCAGAAAATGGTGTCCCCGGCTTACCGGGGCGCCCGCTTCCGCAGCCTCCTCCGGCGTGGGCTGCGCGTTTTCATTCTGCATCAGATAATCCTCTGTTTAAGTCACCGTTAATCCGGCCCACCGCTCCAGTTCCCGCATCTCTTCCTGGTACATGTATGGCTCACAGGCCAGCATGTAGGCGGCCTCTTCGCTGGTTGCGCCGGCTTTCTGCGCGTCACTCATGTACTGGTAGTCCTCGCCGCGGGTACTGAACATGGCCCGCGTCACCGGATCAACAAAGACGCGGTGGAACGAACTGTATTCACCGCTGGAGATCATAACGGAGCTGAAACCCGTATCACGCGCCGGCTGGAAGCCGCGGATGACCTGCGTTTCCACTTCGCTGAACTGGTCAGGGTTAGCATTAAGATAGGTTTTGAACGCCTTCGCATCCTGCAGCAGTGTGACCTTCGTACCGGAACAGTCCCATGCCGCTGCAGCAGCAGGGGGCGCGGCCTGGTCTTTCGTACCGGTAAAATCCTTGATGCCCTGCGTAATGGTAATGAACGCGCCGCGATGGCGGCGTACCGTACGGTAGCCGGTTTCAATGAAGCGGGCGGCGTGCGGGTTGGAGCCGCTGAACAGGCGCCAGGCCTCGTCGATGATCGCCACTTTCTTGAGGCTGCGCGGCGAGTGGTACATTTTTTCCTGTATCGCCAGGATGAGCGAGTACAGAATCGCCGACAGCAGGTGTGGGCGGCTTTCCAGACTGAGTAGCTCCAGTACCGTAAAGCGCGTTTCGCCGTTGAGTGTCGGGTTGTCGGAGTTGAAGAACTCTCCGTCCGCTCCCCAGGTACACCACCGGTCCAGCAGCATAACCAGGTCATTGATGCGGTCGCGTATGGTCGGCTGGGAGTCATACGTCGTTTTAACCTCCTGCGAAACCATGTATCCCACGACGTCATCGATACGGGCTTTGTTTCCTTTGGCCTCCCAGGCCGCGATAACGCCCTTAAGCAGGATACTTTCACTGACTTTATCCAGCGGCTCATTCGGGCTGGCCAGTACTGTCAGCAGCCCCTGAATGCCTTCTGCTGAAACCTTAATGTCGGTCACGTTAGCAAAAGGATTAAAACGCAGCGACTCCCCTTCCAGATACTCCCCACCGGCCTGCCGGCAGAAGTTCCGGTAGCTGCCGCCCATATCGATAACCCAGCCAAATCCGCCGGCGTTAAGCACCTGGCGCAAAATCTCCTGAATGAAAAAGCTCTTTCCCGCGCCAGTCGTGCCGGTCACCGCGATATTAAAGTTAGTGGCGCCGTTGCTCTCGCTGAACATATCGAAGAACGCCAGCGCATTACGGTAGGTCGGCAGCGGGCTCCCTGACGGCGCCATCTGCCGCTCGGCCACAACCGGCATGAGATTCACGGCGTTAAAGCTCTTGCAGCGCAGCGTGGCATTCATGTGCTTCATATCGTCCCATAACCCTTCCTGCATCAGAAAAGGAAACGTGCACAGCCAGTTACGCAGCTGCTGATAGCGCGGCGTGGATATTTCAAGGTCATTCTTACGGAACACGTTGATTGCCGACAGCTCACACGCCTGCTGGGCGCTGTCATCATCCGGACAAAACAGCGTCAGATTGAGATTAAAGCTGCACATGGCGATTTCGTTACTCGCCAGCCCCTGCCGCAGATCCCGCCACTCCTCGTAAGTTCTCTGCGTATTGGGAAAAAGCTTGCCGTAGGACGAGTTCGCCTTTTTGCCCATATCCTGCTCCTTGCGGAACGCTTCGTTCTGGCTGCCCACCTGCTCTTCGACGCAGATGGTCCAGCTCAGCATAAAGGGACACGGGATACCGAGGTCAGGGAAACGCATATTCTGCAGATTATCGGCCGCCTGCCAGAGCGCAAACTGCTTAGGGACCTTGTTCAGCTGCATGTTTACCACGCGTGAACTGGCCACTTTACTGTGGCCTTCATCCCCCATCAGCCGGTCACCCTGCTGGCGCGCCGTGGTTATCCGGAGATAATCAGGGTGTACTTCCATCTCGGTGCTGTGATCGACGCACTGGCGATGCAGCTCCTGTTCCGGATTCCAGTATTCTTTGCCCGCCGTCACCTGCCCCGGACGATAATTCAGCTGCTCGCGTAGCACGGTCAGGAACTCTGCAGGCCCCACCCGACGGGTTTCCATATGCGCGGCCATCATCGAGACGCGCAATGTTTCACGCATCTGCGCGACCTCATCCATCTTTTTAATACCGCCGGACCCCGGATGGGCATAAATGAGAAACACCCGGTAATTACGCAGATAAAGCGGATACTCCCTGTTGTTGACCAGGCCCTTCAGCGCAGAGCGCTCCCAGTAGGCTTTGGTGACAGCGTTCAGTCGCGGCGCCATGTTTCCTTTCCACATGTCCCGGCTGAGCCCGGTTTCCAGCATGTCACCCACGCATTTGCTCGCCGTCATCAGCACGGTCACAGGCATCTTACGGGGTAACTTTTTACGTAGCAGGTCGTCAAGCGCCTGCACCACCTGCTGGTTGGCGCCGACGAGGGGGGCCACTTCAAGGATAAAACCGACCGAACGGGTATTAATAAAAAGCTCGGTTTTTTCATCAAACTCCCGGTAAGGCAGGAGGCTGCTGATGGAGGGATAGTTCAGGTTCTGCTGCAGCAGTTGCCGGGCGGCTTTCGCGCCGCCTTCGCTACGGCTACTGTTCAGAATGCCTGTCAGGTGTTCAATAACGTCACCGATCATACCTGTCCCCCCGACGAGCAGTCCTCGTCTCTGAGCCCGCTTTTCGCTTTATTCCGGCAAGGCTGTTCATAAGGCAGATTCGTTTCATTACTCCTCCTCACTGATGACACGGTAGTCTTCATCCCAGCGTGACTTCTGTTTCACAAACTCGACCACGGCAGGCTGATGGAAGCTGTCCTGCTCGTCGACCCAGGGCGCAATCCACAGACGTTGTGTGGCATCCGGGATACGACGGGCATCTACCTGCCCCGGCCCGCTGTAATCCGCCGGAGTAATGCTGCCTGGCTGCTGCGCGGCAGGCATAATCCGCACTGACGCTATGGACGACGGCTGTGCGGTGGTGCTGATACCTGTTCCGGCAACCGGACGTGGCGTCAGGGTCGCTGCACTGATTTTGCGCCAGGGACTGATGGCAGGCTTCACGTTGCCAGGCGTCGCCAGCGCCTCAGCCGCAGCCTTTGGGGGCGCCGCCTTATCCGTGCGCAGGTCATCAAGGCTTTTATGCTTCGACGCAAGACTGCTGGCGTCCGTCATCGAGAGACACTGGTCGGTGGCAGTCTTGTTACAGTCAAAGTCGGAGTTCATGCCGGCACAGCCGGTCAGCACGGCGCACAGCAGTGCGCACGCAAGCAGTTTTTGCATGGTAATAACCTCTGGTGCGGACGGGCCGCAGATAATGGAGCGGATTAATTAAAACGGTGGGTTAATGCGAAAAGAAACCCCTGGTGATCGAAAACAGCCCTGGTGTTGGCCGTGAAGATGATGTTTATATGCAACCGGTCCCGTCAGAGAACGTCGGAAGTTGCAACTAATGGAGGTGTAATGAAGGTAAAGTTAAGAACGTGAAGATAAGTTTATTCGTTATCCACCTCGTGAGTCCTGTTTCCTCCTTCATCATGGCCCCGACGGGTAAATCTGAATTCCCGTCGGACAGGCTTCAACACAGCTTTTTTTTCCTCATTAAGCCAGTCCACAATAAAAGATCTATCAATATATCCCGCCATATACACCGCATTTTGAAGGTCACGCCATGCAGTCACATCCTCGTAAGGATAAACCTCAAGCCTGCGGGCAATCAGGTCCTGCCAGTTGAGTGGTTCGCGCATGCGCACGATAACAGCGATAACTGCAACAATAACCGGAATAAACAGGGTGCCCGCCCACACACGCCCAAACGATTGTTCGCGCCAGAGAAAAGCAAACACAAGTGCCGCAAACATGCAAATCCACAGCGTCCCCATATAAGGGGGATAACGCTGGCCCCACTGTTCCACCAGGTATCTTATCTGCGCCAGCTCACGACGGCGGCGGCGGTTTTCAGTTCCGGAAATCATTCTTCAGGCTCCAGCTCATTTGTACGCTCCTCTGCCCCGGTTCAAAAACTGGTCCATAAAGGGTATCTTGCCATTCCCCATATACAGCCTATGTAGAATCCCCGTGTTACAGCGAGTGACATAAAATTCAGAAAATCGGGTATTTGCTGGCTACAGTAAGTATCAAATACGTAGCACAACAGCGTACCCACCCATATCCCCATGATTAAAATCGGGATGTCCCACCTAAAGCAGGGTCTAACGTTCTGAGAACATACCGAAAAGAATGTCGCGATCGAATACAGCAGTCCGGCCCACCAGTCAAACCAGTGCCAGTGCGGGAGCATCTCACGGTGTATCAGCCAGGCGATGACCGCCAGACTGACACCCAGTTGCAGTGTCATAATCAGGACCGGCAGAGTTGCCAGCAGGGTTTCATGTCTCAGAATCGTTCTGCTCATGCCGCTCTGCCCCGCGCCGAAATGTGAAACCTCAGGTGGCTCTCAACCGGTACCCGGACCTGACGATTCATAAGGGTCAGCAGCAGTACTGCGCGCTTCATGCCGTCAGGTTCACACCACACCGCCTCCAGCCCTTCGAAAGCGCCGTCCCGGATAACCACCCGGTCACCGTCCACAGGCATCTCTGTTGTCAGCGGTGCCCCCTGCCATCCCTGCATGAGCTGTGCTATCACGCTGTCCGGTACCACACTGGGCAGGCCGCCGAAGCTGATGAGAGATGAAATCCCGCGCGTGGCCTTAATCGCCGTGGTATGCACAACTTCCGGATCGAAACGCACAAAGATGTAGTTTGGAAACAGCGGCTGCGCGGTAACGGCCCTGACGGTCCCGTCGCGCAGCCTGACCTCTGAAAATACGGGCAGCAGGCAGGTCACACCCTGACTCTGTAACTGTTGCTCCGCCCGCTTTTCCTGTGCGAATTTTGTCTGCGCTACGTACCAGTTTTCCATCAGATGCTCCTGTCAGTTAATGGTGTCGCCGAGGCGCAGCTGGCTGGCCTGCCGGAGAACTTCGTCGGGATTAAGTATTGCGGCGGCACCGTCGTTCCCGCTGGCCGACCGGGTCACGGCGGCGGTCTGATGTGCATTTTCCTGCGGGGCTTCCTTTTGCAGCTTTTCGGTGTCTGCGTCTTCGATGGTTTCAAGCCGGAATCCCTGCTGGAATACCACCGTCACGGCATTACCCGCCCCGATATCAATAACCGGGTGATACTGCTCGGCACGCTTGATGTAGTACTGGCTCAGTGTATCGGCGGCTTTATCAGCACCGCCGCCGAAACCCTGTTTGAAGATATCGCCCGTGCCGACCGATGCGGTTGCACCGAGGCCCACGCTGGGTGTCGCGGCAGACTTAATGCCTTCACCGAAGCCGGTAAGCAGGCCGGCAACCCCGGCGTTGGCCAGCACCGCGCCGTTGCGCATCACCGGTTTTCCGCGAATGCCTTCCTTGCCCTGGAAGGAAACGTGGCCGTCAAACGGCATATCAATGTGCTTGCCGTTTTTCAGGATGCAGCTGATATTTTTTGTACGAACCTCGCCGCGTTCGCTGGAGATATCACCAAACATTTCACCGGTGACACGGCACTGGTCCATGTTGAAGGTTTTGCCGTTCGGCATCGAAACGTCACCGAGCAGGGTTATCACCACGGGTGAGGTATTTTGCTGACCGGTCACACTGGCGTTGGCGTCAGCCCCCTCTATCATCACCGCCTCGGAGAATGACCCCGACGGTATCCACGGGAGCTTCGTCTTTTTATCTGTGAGCGCGGCATAAGTGAACGTGTCGCGCCGGAGCCCGCCTACCCGGGCGGTGCCTGCACCAGGGTAGAACGCCTGTCCCTGTGCCGGATAGAACCCGTTGCCCTGGTTTGCTGATGGCCCGCGTGCCGGGTCGCTGATGCTCCACTGTGCCGGTCCGGGCGTACCAACCGGAACCGGACCGCCGGCAGGGCCGGTCGTCGGTGATGAACCACCCTGCGCCGGGCCGTCCGGCGTTTTACGACCCTGCGACTGCTGTGCCTGCATCTGGCTGAGCTGGTCGGTCAGCGTGCCAAGTTGCTTCTTCATATCCGCATTCTGCTGCTGAAGCGTGCTGGTCAGTGATGCCAGGTCTTTTTCCAGCCCGGCCGTTTTGTTCTGTTGCTGCTGCAGGGCAGACGTGGCGACGCCTTCGGTAAACGAGGTGTTCACGAGCATACCGGTCATATCCGGTGAAGTTCTGGCGACGGGTTTATTCGCCTCGTCCTGATGGTGCTTGTACGCCCAGATGCCCCCGCCGGTGGCCAGCATGACGGCGGCGGAAACGCCCGCAATCATCCACTGCCGGCGTCGGGTGACGGAGTTGATATCAGTCATGGCCAGCCTCTTTGTCCGCTGAGAATATTACCCACACATACCCTTCCCCGTTCGCGTACAGCGTGCGCGTTGAGAGCATGACGGCCCGTACCCCCTTCTGCCAGAACTGCTTCTCGCTCAGTGAACGCGTAATGTACCCGGCGTTCCTCATGCGGTAGCGCATCACGCGCAGATGCGAACCGGCGAGCTGACGTTCCGGCGTGAGCAGCAGACCCGCGGGCGGGTTATAGGCCGGTCCGCGGGTGGCTTTCAGATCGACATAGCTGTCGGGGACATCACCGTTGACAACGGTTCTGGCCACGCTGACCAGCGTTTTCTGGAACGGCTGACTTTCCTCCCAGAGCTTCGCATCCGGGTTAGGTTTCAGCGGTACATCAGCCGGAACAAGGTGCAGCGTGCGGCCGTTGCCGGGCTTTGGCGAAACATCAATTGAGACGCTGACCCCGCCGTCCGTTTCCAGAAAAATGGTGAAATCCTGCCCGGTCAGCGGCGTAATGAGCAACGCGCCATCGGCAGTATTATCTTTTGTATAGGCGCCATCCGGACCGGTGACGCCCGTGATGAGCTCTCCGTCAATAATGACCTTATTGGGGCTGGTATTGCTCATCTGCGCCTTCAGGTGCGCATTGTTTTCAAACGTTGTTCCGGCCGGGCCGGGAACGGTGGCAAATGCGCCCCCGGCAGGCAGCAGCACAATCGCGGCGGCGACGGACAACGCGGAAAGGGTTTTCTTCATGGTTCAGTCCTGTTGCGGGCGGCTTTCAGGTTTCGTCCAGGGCACCTCGGGGAAGGCCGTAAGGCGGATGAGGCCATCCACGTAGTGCACGCTGAGCCGGTAGGCTTTATTCGCATCCGGAAGGTATATCTTCAGGTTGCCGTTGGTCGTGCTGGCGCTGAGCGTGCCCTCCGCGATGATGTCCCCGGTGGTGGTATCGGTCATTTCATCGTTAATGCGGAACACGGACGTGACGCCGTTTTTCTTGATGTAGTCAGCTTCGGCGGCAAGCTGTTTTTTCAGCGCGTCGCGACTTTCCGGCGGTACGAAACGCAGCAGGGTGGCATGCTGGCTGTCCACGGTTTCAGGCGTGACCGAAAGCCGGAGATTCAGAAAAGAGCGGACAAGCAGGCCGTTCAGGGCTGCATCGCCCGAGGCGGCATCGGAAACAAACGGCCGGTCAAAAAGCATCGGAACCGTAATGGTTTTCTGCGTGTGGTAAAAGTGCCACGCCAGTCCACCGGTAATGCCAACGCCGGCGGAAAGGATGAAGACAAGCAAAACTAATCCTGACAGGGCCAGAATGATTACCCGGTTGCGCCCCTCCCGAATGTCATACCTCATATGTGTATTCCTTAAAGTCGTTAACAGGCGCCACCCTGGGGTGGCGCATGGGTTACTGCATCCAGTGGCGGTTACCCGAGTCGGGTACGCGCCTGAACTGGAGCCGGAACAACGCTGTCGGCAGGTACCAGTAAAGAAGGTTCAGTAACCACCAGGTCCCCTGCCCCTTTTTCAGATGGCGAATCAGAAGCCACAGCGCCCCTCCCACAACCAGCATCACGACGAGCATGTCGCACAGCATCCCGATGCCGGCGCAGGCGGTGATGACGAAGGCCTCCTCGGGCGGAAGTCCGATGACGCGTTTCTGGTTATTAAGGGTTTCCGGGAACTGGTACTGGAGAGATTCCCTGTCCATGACAGGATTAACCGGCAAGCGCGAAGAAGGTGCGGGTGATAACAATCAGGAAAGCGAGACCACCGATGAAAAGCATCGGGTTACGGGTTTTCATGTAAGCACCGACAGACAGAATGATTTCAGCCATATACAGCCCCCATTCAACCGTACTGCCGTGCCCGAACGTATCTTTCGCATCCTGTTTCTGGTTAGCCAGCAGGTCTTCTGCATGCACCAGGTGCGGAAGCGCAAAGCAAAGAATCGTCAGGGTAATCAGCAGGAGGTTTGTGCGGTGACGTGAAATAAAGCTCAAGATGCGACGGCTGGCGCCGATAAAACTGGTCTGCGCACCTTCGCCGGCTTCCGGGCAGGCTTCCGCAGCCCCCCCGGACCGGAGGGGCATTGCTGTGACAACTTTCATGTAAAAAACCCTCGATTTGAGTTAAGGAAATGTCATTGCGCGTAAACGGATGTAACGCGTCGTAAGTGTACATTTACTCAAAAAAAAAAAATCTGTGACGCATGTCACATTATTAATAGCCCTCACGTAATTTTTTAGGATAAATCCGACATGGGTGTGGCGTAGGCTTTCAGGCTACCAGGGGATGCCTTTTCAGAAGGTACTAATGCATGAAAGTAAAAGAAAAAATGGGTGACGGTCGCGGACGTCCGCGAAAGTACGCCCGGGGTGAAACTCAGTACCGGAAACTGTGGCTGCCGGAAAACCTCCTCACGGAACTGCGGGTTGCGGCGCGGGTTCGCAACTACGCCACGAACGATGAAATCATCAGCCGGCTCATTGCTTCGCTGCATCATTCGCCGCGCCGGCACGTAATTAAAACGGATGAGGGGCAGCGGCTGGTAGCGCTGGCGCGTTTATTCGACGAGTTTATTCAGTCGAGGCTCGACGTAATACGGGAACAGCATCAGGAAGATGAAAGCGTCCTTGCCGGGAAAAAAACCTTTGTGCCGGGAAATAACCGCGCCTTCAGCAGCAGCTTTCCTGAAAATCTGCGGCGGGATATGGAAATCAGCGCTCGTTTCAACCGGCGAAGCATGAATATGGAAATACAGGAGCGCCTGCTGGACTCACTGAATTATTTAACTGAACAGCAGTTGCCCGAAAATGACGAGGTGAAACGGCTGCGTGATCTGGCCATTCTGTTTGATGAATTCATACAGGAAAAGGTGGTGGTCGCCGAGAATCCCGTCGCGGGTCAGGAAAAAGAGCCTTAAGCAACGCGCGCCCGGCCGGTATATCCGTTGTCTTTTGTGGTTCCTGATTAACACCGGGAGCTAACCGTAATTATTTCAGTACGACTGTCATTCCAGGTGACGCCGGAACCGGCTTTATTGCACGGGCATTTAACCGCTTCCGGCGTACATTTCCGTCTTATTTCCCGGCAATGCCGGACTCTTCATGATGCTGAATATCCAGCCACTTCTGTCTTCCGGTCATACAAATTATCACCTGCAGTAAATTATTCCTCCGGTATGACTGCAGTGCGTCATTTAACTCTTTTTTCCTGTCAACGTCCGGCACATCAGCGTTTACCTTCTCCGGAAAAAGAAATCATCATGTGCCTGCGAAATAACGCGTTAACGCATATAACGCAGCCCGGTTTGAGCAGCGCTATCCGCCCTGCCCGTTTTTACTAATAACAACCGTTCCGGCGCATAACGCGTTTACGCCGGTTGTGGAAAAAAGAGAACAATCAGGTACTGAATTCGGGTAAGTCAGAAAGGATAAAAGTTCAGGTATGACATATTTCAGAAAAGGACTCGCTAACTTAGATTACCTGAAATGTATGATGCTGACGCTTCTGATTTTTTCTGTCGACGGGAAAGGATAAAACGTCTTTTTTATACAGGAATGACCCTGAGCATTTACAGGGCCATCCCGGAACCGGGAGAAGCGGTATTACTCGTCCGCTTCATCCTGAAGGAAGAATTTATTTTCCGCGCTGTCTTCTGCGTCATTCATGGCCGTCAGGTTTGTATTAATGAGTTCTGCCAGCCTTTCCTCTCCGCCCTCGCCGCGCATGCCAAGATACATTTCCGCCAGCATAACCATCATGATGCTGCTGGCTTCCCTGCTGCCCGCCACTTTACGGATTAACTCTTTTTTGTACCCGGTTTCGTCGAAAGCGGGTGAATCCTTTTGCAGTTTTTTTATTCTGAGCGCAAATTCAACGAGTTCATTAACAACCGAGGAGAAGTTAATATCTCCGTGTGTTGCCCCGTTCTGAATCTCCATCTGTACGTGTTCCAGCACTTCACGTTCAATCTTTTCTTTGAAGTACACGTTTCTTCTTGTCATGGGGGTTATCCTTGCCCGGGAAATGATAAAATCATCACCGGTCATTATGTAATTAAACTGTTTTTTTTCGGCAACGCTTATTGCTGTGTGGAATTAGTGTTAAAACCGATGGCGATGATTATTCTTCTGAAAGTAAGTGTGTGTCAATCCGGCACCGCAGATAAATTTTTAAACGGGCGCCTTAAGTGTGTTAATCCGGCACCGGACAGGCTGCCGGAACGCGATACGATGTCTTTTGACCGTCATTCATGCATAATAATCCGGCGTCTCGATGATTTTAATGTGTGTCAATCCGGCACCATCCGGCGTTTTGAGGTGTGTTAATCCGGCACCACACCGACACAATAAACATTTAACCACATGTATTTATTACGTAACCACAATTAGCACACTCAATAGTGCCGTTTGCAGTGCCTGATTAACACACAATCAGGCACTGTAATGCCACACAATCAGGCACTTTTAAAACACACCTTCCGGCACCTTAAAGTGTGTCAATCAACACACCTTTAACGGCACATGGCTAAAATTACAAACAATAGTCACATTAACCATCTGTTTTAAATAATAAAAACTGCAAGATTACATCTTGCGTGGGGTGTGAGTAAAATTATCATTGCAGAAGCGGCTTGTAAAATAACCCCATTCCTTTGATTTAAATACATCCCTGATAACCTTTGCAGGATGAACAGGAGCGCTCCGTGCGCGTCTGTAACGAATTATCTTGCATACGACGATCTGAGCGGGTATTTTTCCGTAAAATCAGGCTGCGTTATTCTGGCGCGGTTTCGGAGATAAATGACAAATGAAATATGTCGCTGCCCTGACGCTGTGCGCGGTTTTTTCCGCGCAGGCAGGATCGGAGATGTGCTTTACCCGCGCCGGGCATGACTACGGAATTGATCCGCTGCTTCTTACGGCGATCTCAATTAAAGAGTCACGCCTGAAAATGAATGCTGTTAATGGCGCTAACAGCAATAAAACGGAGGATGTGTGTGGAATGCAGGTGAACAGCTCACATTATGCTGCGCTGCAGAAATTTAATATTACACGTGACCGGCTTCTTCACGATCCCTGTATATGCGTTTACTCCGGTGCCTGGGTGCTGGCACATAACTTCCGCTCATACGGAAAAAACTGGGACAGCGTCGGCATGTATAATACCGGGCCATCACCAAAACTGATAAAACAACGTCGTGCTTACGCAGGAGATATCAAGAATATTTATCGTATTCTGCTTGCCCGTGAAATGGTGTCGGCGAAACATTCAGCCGTACCCGCCCCGCTATTCTCATCCGGGAAAGGATCGCCCCGCTGAATCTCGCATATTTCGGTAACTGACATCATTTATCTCTATGCAGTAAAAAGCCGCCAGGTCATGGCGGCTTTTTATTATACCTTTTTAAGCTTCGCGAATTCTTCCGCCATTTTCCAGAGTGCCTGATTAAGTTTGATGTCGCCATCGATACCCGTTACCGGTCGCGTTGTGGTTCTTTTTCCTTTTGCTGTTCTTCCCGCAACACCGCCTTTAATCAGATTCTCCTGGACGATATTAAACGCCGTCCACAAATCGGTGCCTTTATCGTACCAGGCGCGCGGCTGAATAATTCGCTCGGCGGTGACAGGTGGTTCCTTATCGCCATATTTATACTCAAGCGCCAGTTGCCCCAGCAAACGCCGTTCTTCATTATTAACCTGTATGCTCTTCATCATTTCAATATTATTTTCGACCTTATCGAAAACACCTAACACTTCGAAAGCGCCTTCGATTACCTGCTTCACAATATCCCCTTTGTGCGGCACGCTGATTTCACCGAATGATTTCCAGCAGACCAGCCCGTTTTTGCAGACTTCGCGAAAAATGCCGGGGATCATCTTATAACTGCTTGAGCCATCGTGACTGTTTACCAGAACAATCTCGGGAACTTCTTTACCGCTGGCGTTATTTCCGCGACGCAAGCGGATCATGTGTTTGGTAAAGTCACGACGTTCTTGATCACGCACCAGAGACTGTTTTGCGTAAAATGGCTGGAACCCTTCATCACGTAACTTATCGAGCAGGGTGATTGTCGGAATATAGGTATAACGTTCGGAGCGTGAATCATGTTTTTCGGCCGAAAACGCGCTGGGGACAATTTTCATCATCTCATCATTTGTGAGCGGGCGATTTTCGCGAATATAAGTGGGCTGAGCATAACGGGTTGCAAAACGTACCATAGTGATTACCTCTCACATAAGTTGATATTAATTTCAGGTTTATTTCCGACTCAATGCCCAGGCGATCAGCTCTCTGGTCCGGGCATAACTGATGGCTGTATAACCCAGGTCGAATTCGTAAAGTGCATAGGGCCAGCCCTGCCAGACATAGATTCTCCGGGGTTCACCATTCACTGACGGATCGTCGATTTCTTCAAAAAGAGCCAGTTCCTGCCACGTCACACCGCCAGGCCCGCAAAAGGTACCGTTATCGATGATGTATTTGCTGAGATCCTCAAACTGCTCCTCAGTCAGTCCGGTGTTGACTTCTGGCCCTTCTGAGCATGTTTTGGGAGATTCTGGCGTGGCGGTGTTGACGTTGACGTTCTGTGGGTTCATGGCACTTCTCCTGTTGCGGGTTACATTCATGTTTCGGTCGATCCAGTCGCGGCGAAGGGCAAAGTAGCACCGGCAGTGAACGGAGAAAGGGAGCCCCCGCAAGCCGCAGCGCAAGCGAGCGCAGCGAGTGCGAACGGGTGAGGAGGCAGCGAAGCGGTGCCCTTTCGGGAGTGAATCTGACTGTGCT
The DNA here is from genome assembly GCF_013285385.1 of Paramixta manurensis. NCBI lineage: Bacteria > Pseudomonadati > Pseudomonadota > Gammaproteobacteria > Enterobacterales > Erwiniaceae > Paramixta > Paramixta manurensis. The sequence continues at coordinate 62,119 of NZ_CP054213.1, forward strand.
ACGACCAGCCCTCCGCGAACGGGCGACCGGAATATGCTCTCCGGACGGGCAGGCGGGCAGGAACGCACCCGACACGGCGGAACGCCGGGGCGCCTTTAAAGGGCGCGAACGCGCCCGGTGAACGCACCGGCGACAGCCGGTTGCAGCCGTTGACCTCAGACATCAGACCCTAGCCGGAGGCCCGGAACCCGCAGGGTTACGGCGGAGACTGGCGGCGGTTTACCGCCGCCCTGGCGGAGTGGGGCTCGACGACCCGGCCGGCACGGACGGGGAGCCGAAGGGGGCCATGGTGGGGTTGACGTTGCCCTGAAAGCAGTACAGACAGCAGCATCACAGCAGGAAGGACCGGCGCCATAAACAAAAAGGAGAGAGAGAACGAAACGGTGAGACGGGGCGGAGGGAGATGGCCGGTGCGTCAGCACCGGCACTTCCCGGCCCGAAGGGCCTGCCGTGGGGGACCGATTTTCCGGGCACACGGCAAGCCCGGTGAAGCGAATTATGCACCCTTTTCCGGGTGTGATGGCATCGGAATACCCGGATGTAAATGCACCCCGGACACGTCCGTTGTCGCCCGTGCTTTATTGAGGTCAAAAGCGGCCTGCATGGACAGCCACAGGCGCGCCGCAATGCCGAGTCCGGCTTCAAGGCGCAGGGCCATTTCCGGGCTGATTGCCGCTTTGCCGTTCGCCACCTTGCTCAGCGCCGCCGCAGACACGCCCAGGTCCTTTGCCACCCGGCGCAGGCTGACGTTGTTATCTTCCAGATACTCGGTAATGAAGCCGCCCGGATGCGGGGGATTATGCATAGCCATTAGTGATAGTCCTCCAGGTTGAGGATGTATGCGTCACCCTCTGTAAATTCGAATGTTATGCGCCAGTTGGCGCGGACCGTTATGGAATACAGGTTCTTACGGTCACCTTTCAGCGGATGGAAGCGGAATCCCGGATAATTTCTGAATTCCTCCACAGAAACCGCCTCATCAATGACCAGCAAACGAAGCCGGATGCGCTCTGCGTCCTTAGCCTGAACGCCGCTGACATCCCCTTTTTCATAAAGCTTCTGCAATCCTTTATGTTTCCAGCTCTTTATCACGCCCTGCCCCCTGTTTCCTGTTAAGAAACATTATAGCAGGATGTTTCCCAACAAGAAACACCCTGCTATGCATCCGATCGCACTGACGGTTTTCCGGCTCAGCCTCAGTCTGTGACCTTAACTGACCTGAGTCTGTTACAGGCGGCTGTCAGTAAATATCCTCGCGCCACATGGAGTAGCCGGCGTGGATCTCTCTTTGCAGGTAGTTTCTGGCGTGGTTCCACGCGGCCTGCCCGGTTTCGCCGAACTGCGCCAGGACAAAATTACGCGCAGCCAGCCACGCCTGTACCAGTGACAGCGGCAGTAACGGGCGCGGTACTGACCAGTCCCGGACGGCATCACGCAGGGTATCTGCGAGACTGAGCAGCGTGCCGAGCAGCAGTTCCGCACTTTCGTTCTCTTCCATGCTGCCTGCCGACAGATAGCCCAGATAATCAATTCTCTCCGAGACTGCCGGATCAAGGCCGTTGATTTTCAGCCTTTCAACCCATGTTTTGGGAGATTCTGGCGTGGCGGTGTTGACGTTGACGTTCTGTGGGTTCATGGCACTTCTCCTGTTGCGGGTTACATTCATGTTTCGGTCGATCCAGTCGCGGCGAAGGGCAAAGTAGCACCGGCAGTGAACGGAGAAAGGGAGCCCCCGCAAGCCGCAGCGCAAGCGAGCGTAGCGAGTGCGAACGGGTGAGGAGGCAGCGAAGCGGTGCCCTTTCGGGAGTGAATCTGACTGTGCTACGACCAGCCCTCCGCGAACGGGCGACCGGAATATGCTCTCCGGACGGGCAGGCGGGCAGGAACGCACCCGACACGGCGGAACGCCGGGGCGCCTTTAAAGGGCGCGAACGCGCCCGGTGAACGCACCGGCGACAGCCGGTTGCAGCCGTTGACCTCAGACATCAGACCCTAGCCGGAGGCCCGGAACCCGCAGGGTTACGGCGGAGACTGGCGGCGGTTTACCGCCGCCCTGGCGGAGTGGGGCTCGACGACCCGGCCGGCACGGACGGGGAGCCGAAGGGGGCCATGGTGGGGTTGACGTTGCCCTGAAAGCAGTACAGACAACAGCATCACAGCAGGACGACCCGGAACCCTGAACAGAAAGGAGAAAGAGAACGAAACGGTGAGACGGGGCGGAGGGAGAGAGCCGGTGCGTCAGCACCGCCTTTTTCCTGTCACAGAATTTTTAGCGGGACTGCACCCGACAGGGAGCGGAAAGGAAAACCCCGCTGTTCAGCGCGGGTCTATCAGGTCCACGACCATCGACAGGATCTCGTCCATGATATGGGGGGCCACCTTTGTGCTGTAGGTGGCCCTGCGGGCGGTAAGGTCAAGTGAGCGCAACTGATAGCACAGCGCCACGCCCGTCACCGTACCGGACTCGGTGCTGTCACCGTCCAGCCAGACGGTGACAGCCTGTGAACGCGCTGCGCGCCCGCCGCTCGTGACCGGTATACATACCGCCGTTCCGAGCGCTGCGACCAGTTCACGGGGCGAAATGACCAGATAATAATGCGGCCCTTTAAACTCCCTGCCCTCAACCGGATCGCCGTTAACATGCCATATTTCACCCTTCTGCGGGACTCTGCGCGATACCATCAGATAAACTCCCTTCCCTGCGGCGCGTCATTCGTGCCGTCGCTGATTTCGTCGTTGAGCTGGCGAATCTCATCCGGGTCAATCCCTGCCAGCAACTGCGCCACCGTTTTACGCCCACGCGCCACGCGCCCGGATGGACGGATACTGACCGCATCACCGTCTGCGGTGACGTCCAGTAAAGTGCCAACGCTCCAGCCCGCCCGGGCGGCGACGTCACTTGGAATGGTCAGAACGACTGCCCCGCCCTGTTGCCTCAGTTTTGTAACTGCCATACGCCCTCCTGTGTGTAACTTTGTCACACTAATAATAGCATAGCGTGAGACAAAGTCACACCGCTAATGCACGATTACCGCCGTGATTCGTCCTGCTCAGCCTGGTAATGATGACTCGCCGACAGCAGAAGGTCACAGAACGGCATGCCGGTTTCACTGCATAAATCCATCAGGTCAGCCAGAAAGTCGACAATAACGGTTTCGGCAGGCTCACAGTCTGTATCGAGGCCGGTATAGCGGGCAAAATAAGTCAGTGCGGCTGCAGCGGCACCCGCGCGGCTGGCGATGTCAGCATCAAACGGCTGGCGGGCAGTCACCTGCTCCGCCAGACAGGCTAAATCGGCAAAGTTCATAGTTTCAGCCGCGGGCAGGCTCAGACGTTCTGATGATGAAATGTTATGCATGGGACGTACCTCACTCGTGTGGCACGAGCCGGACGCATCCGGCCCCGTGTTGTCAGATAATGACTTTGCGGTTATACGTTGCTTTCCAGTCGGTGTACTCCGCGCATTCCCGCAGCGGTGTCAGGGCGGTGAGATTTTCGGCCAGCCCGTTCATAATCAGAACCCGCTCCACGGCGGCAAACCACTCTTCCTCTTTCCCGACCGGCAACCACAGGTTGCTGTTAACGCCGCTCAGCAGGGGATGTGAGCAGAAATGAATCCCCCTGCCGCCCTGCTTTGTCACACAGCCCGTCACGATGACAGATGCCCGCACGGTTTCCGTCATGACGCTCCGCGCCAGCTTTTCTTCAACATCATTCCAGCACCACTCATCATCATCCGGTACCGGCAGTTCAAAGCAGCGCAGCGGATAGCCAGCCGCGCGGGCGACGTTACGCGCCAGATCGATGACGGACGGGTCGCGACTGGCGCCATCGGCACAGGTGATAAAATCACCGTTGATGTAAAACGCCTCGTCGCCGTTATCGAGCGTGATGTGGCAGTACGCGCCGAGCGCGCGGATGATGTCGGCCCGGGTAAGGGCGGCGGCGGGTTTATCGTTATTCATGGTTTTTTGTCCTCAGTCCGGTTAATGCCGCCCGCCGGGGCGGCAGGCAGCATCAGGCGCAGGCCCGTTTCAGTTCCAGCGTGCGCAGCAGGTGATCCCATTCACTCCCCCGCATCGCGGGCACCCGAACGCGCTGATTTCGCTTGCAGCAGCGGGCGATATTACGGCCCCGCGCGCGCTGCGCCGGGTCAATATCGCGGGCGGAAATGACACCACGCTGAACGCGAACCTGGTGTTTAACCGGCGCGTTTTCTTCCGTCAGGCGCTTTACATAGCTGTCCGTGTTTGTGATGATTGAAACTTCAGTAGTCATGGCGTGAACTCCATCTGATTATTGAAAGCCGGTTTATTCGTCGAAGAGCTAAACCGGCGGGAAGAAGCAGGGGCAACCCTGCTTTTTTCATCTCTGGTAAAGCCCGAATGCCTCCTTAACGCACGTCATAATCTGCGCGTGTGTTCTGTGTGTGTAATCCCGCAGCCGGAAGTAACGCACACCGATACGGGCGTAAATTTCCGTCACGCTGCCGCAGTACATTTCTGCCATCATGAAGGTTTCACACTCCCCGTTTTCGCTGGATGACCAGTTAAGCGGGTACATTTCCCCTAATGCCTCATGAAAGCGGTAAACATCGATTTCCGAAGGGGCTTTTACTGCTGCCGCTTCGCGGCCCTGCCAGTATGCCTGCTCCCCTTCTGCGTCTGACTGTTGATGCAGCGGGATAAAAGAGAGATACACCGTTTCTCCCGGCGCGGAGCTCAGACCGTGTTTTTCCCATGTTTTGGGAGATTCTGGCGTGGCGGTGTTGACGTTGACGTTCTGTGGGTTCATGGCACTTCTCCTGTTGCGGGTTACATTCATGTTTCGGTCGATCCAGTCGCGGCGAAGGGCAAAGTAGCACCGGCAGTGAACGGAGAAAGGGAGCCCCCGCAAGCCGCAGCGCAAGCGAGCGTAGCGAGTGCGAACGGGTGAGGAGGCAGCGAAGCGGTGCCCTTTCGGGAGTGAATCTGACTGTGCTACGACCAGCCCTCCGCGAACGGGCGACCGGAATATGCTCTCCGGACGGGCAGGCGGGCAGGAACGCACCCGACACGGCGGAACGCCGGGGCGCCTTTAAAGGGCGCGAACGCGCCCGGTGAACGCACCGGCGACAGCCGGTTGCAGCCGTTGACCTCAGACATCAGACCCTAGCCGGAGGCCCGGAACCCGCAGGGTTACGGCGGAGACTGGCGGCGGTTTACCGCCGCCCTGGCGGAGTGGGGCTCGACGACCCGGCCGGCACGGACGGGGAGCCGAAGGGGGCCCACGCTGTTGCTGTTAAAACGTATTTTTAAGCGGTGGACAGTCAGAACCGACAGGAAAAAAGCGGGAGCTGCATCAGATGTGAAGAGGGTCGCCATACGCATCCGGGCGCAGAGGACCGGTGCGTCAGCACCGGTTTTTTAACGGCAGGGCGGCGAAGTTTATGCCTGCACGCGCGCCCGGATGCGATATAGCGTAACAGCCACGATGCCCGTACCCGTTATCATGGACAAAAGAGGTATTAGCCAGCCGTGGGAGGCAGAGTAAAGCATGACAGCGCTTTCCGGTGCGCCCGCAGCCGGGTCAGCGAGCAGGTTCATTACGCCCCACGCGCACAGCAATACGCCGGCGGCCAGCACAAGAAGTTTAATCACTATCCAGTCACCTGCCGGCTCCGGATGCTCTGAGGCCAGCAGGCGCGCCAGCACGAAACACATCGCATAGCCACACCAGTATGTCAGGCTGCTTATCTCGCCCGACACAACAAACCGGAAGGCCAGCGCATAACCCAGGCTCAACAGTGAACCCAGCATTAAAAAACTCATCATCGTCTCCTCACGGGCCGCGCGGTCAGTCAGCGCGGTAAGGGGATAGCATATGGATCTTCCTTACAGCTGCGCAAGCGTCCGCAGCGTGTCCGGGTTTTGCTGAACCATGCGTATCAGCAGGACGGCCTGAGCGTTAGGCTTAGCTCTGCCCAACTCCCAGTCTGTCCGGCAGCTGTGTAGATGGCGTTTCAGGGGGTTATTTTCATGCGGCCCGCTCCGTTAATTTGTTGGGAATAAGCCATACATTCATGGCCTGTTCAGCCGGGCCCGATGCCCGGGCCATTTCACGAATCTCCGCTTCGAGATGCCAGGACGGCGCATCCGTCCGGAACTGCCAGCGCTCAAGCTGGCGGAGTGACGGAAACCGCGTCGTCCAGCTCCACATCATGCGATCCAGGTCATGGTCATGAATGTCCAGCTGCGACCAGTGCGCGTACCACGCGCGCAGCGTCGACGGCGTCTGAAAAGCCAGATCAATTTCCGCCCGCGCCACGAGGTTCTGATAGCGGGCCGTCGCCTGGCTGTCCTCCCGCCGGCTCTGGCGGGCGAACTGCTCCGCAGAGAGTCCGCTGCGCCGCCGGTCGCGTTCGCGACGGGAAAACAGCACGTCAGGGAAAATGTCGCCGGTCAGCGTGTCCGGCAGCGGCAGCGGGCAGACGCGCCCGCGCGAGCTCAGGAAGACATCGATGCTGCGTTCCCATTCATCCAGCGTGCCGTGGCGATCAGGCCGCGCGTACCGGTAACCGGTCATCCGTTCGATGTTTTTCCAGCAAACCTTGCCCTTTCCGGTCAGGAACCGGAAGAAGGCGCGGGCATAGGGGGCCGTTCCCCAGCCGGGTTGCGTGGCCCGCTTCTGTTCGACGAAGACGATGGCGCGGACCGCCGCCAGGCGTTCGGGCCGCAGCGGCACGAGCGCACGCTCATTCGGGATCATAAAGAGCCCTCCATCGCCAGCGTGCCGGTGATGGCGCTGAAGCCGTAGCCGTCCGCGTCCAGGCGGGCGGCGAGGCTGAGCGTGTGGCTGATGCGCGCCGGGCTGAACGCGTCTGACGTCATCATGAGCGAGACGGTCGTGGCGTTCTGCACGATAAAGACCAGCATCCAGACCGGGCTGAGTTCGCCCGGACTGCACAGCGAAATGCAGAAATTGCCGTGCGGTGGCGTAAAACGGCACTGGACGGGGAACAGGCCGCCAAATTCGCTGCGGTACTCGCCGTTGACGTCCCAGCCGGCGGGGATGTCGATTTCACGCATGACGGCGTGTGTCAGCAGGCGGCGAAACTCCTCGCCGCACGCGCGGTAATCTTCATATTCGCCGGTGCTCATGGTGTTCAGCATGCCGGCAGTAATCACGGGTTGTTTATGCATGTTCTGTTACCGCCCCTCACGGGGCGGCCTCCGTATCAGGCGGCGACAGCCGGGCCGGTGGGTTCGTTATCGTCTTCTGCCGCCGGCTGCGCGGCTGCGGTCATCCAGCCGGGCACCCAGCGGGTGCCGGCAATCAGCTCTGCGGCGCGCACCGAGGCCGCGCCCTTTTTCATCGCGCTGACGGCGGGAACCGCGTCGGCGTGACCGGCTTCAGTCAGCGCGGCGGCGACGGCCTTAGTGGCGGCACGCGCTTTCGGCGCGCCGGCAGTATTCTTTGGTTTTTTTGCCGCGTTTGCGGCAGACTCTGTTACTGACATCGTTAATACCTCGCTGTGTTGATGGTTGTCATGCCTGACGGAGTGGCTTCTCCGTCAGGCGCCTGTTACGGCTTTCTGATGCCGTACGTTTTCAGGTTGCGGTTCATCCAGTAACCGCCTTCGTGGTCAAAGTTGTAACAGCCCCATATAAAACGCCCCTGGCGGTCACGAATGACCAGGCGGAAATGGGTGATCATTTCGTTCTCAATCGTCACGTTGGCGTACGCCTTCGCGACGGCTTCCGCTTCCTGGTACGTAAACGTACCGTCAGGTAATACCGGTGCCGGAGATTCATTCATGGTGCAGATTCCTGTGGTGGTGCCCTGCCGTGGCAGGGCGAAGTAAGGGCTAAAACGGGATCCCGTCATCGTCAAAATTCATCGGCGGATAGTCCGCCGGCGGCGGCTCCTGCGACGTCTGCGCGCCGGCCTTAGCGGCGCGGCCCCTGCCTTTTCCGCCCTTCGGCGCCTGCGCGTCAGGCTGCGCTGCAGGTGCCTGACCGCCGTGCTGCGGCTCCTGCGGTGCGCCCTCGCGGCGACCGCCCAGCATCTGCATGGCCCCGCCCGGACCGACCACAATTTCGGTGGTGTAGCGGTCCTGACCGCTCTGGTCCTGCCACTTCCGCGTCTGAAGCGCGCCCTCGACGTAGATCTGCGTCCCCTTGCGCAGGTACTCCCCCGCCACTTCCGCCAGTTTTCCGAACAGCACCACCCGGTGCCACTCGGTTTTCTCGCGGGTTTCGCCGGTCTGCTTATCGCGCCAGCTCTCGGACGTCGCCAGCGTGATGTTCGCCACCGCGCCGCCGTTCGGCATGTAGCGGATCTCCGGGTCCTGGCCCAGGTTGCCCACAAGAATGACTTTATTAACGCCTCTGCTCGCCATGATGAATCTCCTTAAATCGCCTGTTTTTGCCTTTAAAAAACCGTCACCCGTTGAGTTGTCGGGGCCGCGGTTTTGACGTGTTGCGGGGACCTGCTGCACGCTCCCGCTGGTTGAAACCTTCACCCGTTTGAGAGCCGTACGCCGCAGGAGGCGTAAACGGGCACGGCCCGGTGCGGCTGTCCGGGGGTGAGCGGGAAAATTTTTCCGGTCTAATGAAATGGCCGGAAAAAATTTATTGCGAAAGGCCCTGGCCGTCCCCTGGACTGCAAGACGGGTTGTGGCTGTATCAGCCCCGGCGAACGGACTCAGACGGGTGAAAAACCGGCTAACGGGAGAGCAGGGATCCGGCGCAACGCCGGGACGCGCGGGCGCGAAACGGCGTTGCCCCTCAGAGCGGCGGCGGCTTTATGGCCGGCGCGGTGAAAGCGCCAGCCCACGGCTGGCTGCGCGGGGTTGCGTCAGTGATGGAAACCCGGCCCGGAACGGGCCAGGGCAGAGACGGCCTGCCGGCTCGGTGCGCAGCATGACAGCGCGCCCGGACGCCCGGTCCCCCCTGCCCGTCTTGCTGCATTCCGCCTGCATTACCGGGAAAGCCCTGAAACCGGCAATCCGCCGGTACAGCATCACTACGCAGGATGGCAGGACGAACAGACACCGGGCAGGCACACGAACGCGGCGGGAGGCGGGCCGCGCGTCAGCGTGGCCCTTCCCTGCGCCGCAGGCGCGCGGGGTTTACGCCAGGTCCAGGCAGGGGCGCGGCGGCTCACCCCTGCCCGGACGCATATCAGCCCGCGATGGCCAGAACCGCTGTCGCCACGTCCGTATAGGCAAACGTGCCGCGCGGTAACGGCTCCCACACCTCCGCCAGGGGCTGAAGCGTGGCCCGCTGGCGTGGCCCGTCCGGGCAAACGGCAACCAGCATGCCGCCCGGCGCCAGCAGCGTCAGCGCATGGCGAATGTGCTTCATGTCCAGCCCGTGTCGAAACGGGGGATTCATAAGAATTTTGCTGTAGCGCCGCGCCGGGGTGAACGCAGCAAAGTCACCGCAGGTGACCCGCACCCCGTCAAAGGTTTGCGTCAGGTGCTGCGCCAGCCGGTAATCCAGCTCAACCGCCTCGCATTCCGCGCCCGGCGCCACGTCCCGGACGGCGCGCAGGATAGCGCCGGTACCGGCGCTGGGCTCCAGGACGGTGTCGCCGTCACGCATCCCGGCAAGCATCACCAGCCGGGCACAGACGGGATCGGGCGTGACAAAAAGCTGTGAGGCCACAGACACCTCCGCCACCGGGGTGCGCGCCGCCATTCTGGCGCGCATGTTTTCAATGCGCTGTTTCAGTTCACCGTGCATTATTTCGTCCTTTCAGGGTTCCCCCGGATACCTCCGGGGGAAGCGGGTTATTTAGCGGGGATGGCGACCGTTTTCATGTCGCTGATATAGACGTTAACGAGGCTGTAGCCGCTATCCATCACGCGGCGGAAGCGGTAAGCGCCGTGCGCTTCCGTGGCCGCCACGCCGCGCACCGCCTTATAATCCGCGTGCGTTTTTGCCCATTCGGCTTTTGTCATGCTCAGAAAATCCTCGCCCGGATAGTTGACGATCGGCGGACGCTTTGCCGCCGCGAGGGCAGCCTGTGCCTCACCGGCCTCCGGAGCCGAATAATCCGTGATGCGGTCAACGGTAAGATTCATCGTGCCGGCGAGACGCATAAAGCTGTAGTGCGGCGTCACAACGGAACTGACCTCGCCCCGGCTTTTGTTAATGCGGATGATTTTCAGCCATTCGCCCCGGCTCTGAACCAGCCCGCCCGGCTGAAATTCCTGCGTACGGGTTACCACGCCGCCGGATTCGTCCAGCATGGCGCGCTCATAGCGCAGGCGGTTGCGGTAGTGCGTCGCCCAGCGCTGATAATGGCGGATGGTGCGCTCATGGGCCGGTACGGCAATATCGCGCGCCTGTTCCGCCGTGATGATTTCATCAGCCAGCGCGGAGTAAAGGCTCATGCTGCCCTCATACTGGCTTTTTTCCGGCGCGCGCGGGTACTTCTCCAGGGGGAACCGGCAGGAAAGATGATCATAATTGCTGATGGCGAGCGCCATCGCGCCATTGAGCTTTTCGGAGCGCCAGAGTTTGATAAACTTCTCAGCCTCAGCCATTTCCTTCTCGGCCTTGCGTAAATCCGCCTCAATTTTTTTGATCCGGCGGTAGCGCACGTCGGCGCGCTCCTTGTATTTTGCGTGTCGCAGCGAGGCGGCGGCGCGCTCTTCCCAGTATTCCGCCCGCTCAAACAGCATCACGGCGCGCTCCATCCCGCGCTCAATTTTTGCCGCATCGCGGCGCGCGCGGCGCTCGCTGTGGTGGCCAACCAGAATGGGCTGCCCGGCCGGGATCGCCGACGCCATCGCGTCAACGGCGGCCAGCGTCTGCTCTGATTCGGCGGCGCGTTTTTCGCTGTAGCCGCTGAAACGGTCCGCGCGGACTTCCTGGCGCTCAAAGAGGGTGCCGTCGTCATCTCCAATCTCGCCGGCGAGCGAAATCAGCACATCCTCCCGGTACGGCGCCCAGGCCGGGGCCACAAAACATTCCTGTTTCGGCGCCCACTTAAACCCGGCAGCGCTAACGCGGCTGTAGGTTTCCTCGTCCAGGCGGAACTGCGCATACAGGCGCAGCTTGTTGTCATCCGGGGAATAGGTCGCCCGGTATGCCTGCCCTTCCTGGACGTGGTTTTCAGATGATGCATTTGTAGGCTTCGTTGTCGCGCCCTGGACGTTGTGTAGTGACATGTTTCAGTTCTCCTTATGGGGTTGAAGATGCATTTGTGAGTATTCGTCGTCGCACAAAGCACGGACCACGCCACGGAGCGCTGGCAAGGCCGCCGAAGGCGTGCATTTCAGCCTTGCCAGAAGGAGCGAGGGGGTGTGGTCTGCTGCACAGCGACGGTCAGAATTACGCACAAACGTTCCCCCCGGCGGGGATGAAACCTGTCACAGGGCGGAACGGCGGTGGCGCAGCGAAAGCCGTTCCGCTCCACAGAGCGCCGGCGGCTTTATGGCCGGCGTGGTGAAAGCGCCAGCGTAAGCTGGCTGCGGGGAGTTGCGTCAGTGATGGAAACCCGGCCCGGAACGGGCCAGGGCAGAGACGGCCTGCCGGCTCGGTGCGCAGCATGACAGAGCGCCCGGACGCCCGGTCCCCCCTGCCCGTCTTGCTGCATTCCGCCGGCATTACCGGGAAAACCCTGAAACCGGCAATTCACCGGTACTGCATCACTACGCAGGATGGCAGGACGAACAGGCACCGGGCCCTGTACTGCGTTTTGCTGATCGTTCATGCTTAAAAAACAGGCCAGCTCCCGGAAACGGATCAGAAAACCGCGCTACCCTGCCGGAAGCAGCCGGTAAATTAATATTAATGCTAACGTATGCATACATTAGCTTTATTACGGAGATGCCGGCTACGCGTTCTCCGGCTTTTTCGACGCGCTGATCGCCGTCTGGTAATCCCGCTTCACTTTTTCAATATCCTTCATCGTCCTCTGCCAGTGCGCGTCCGCCGCCTGCTGGTATTTTCCGGCCGTGCTTTCGGTCACCGACGGCGCGCTGTCCGGGCTGCGGTTCTCCCGCCCTTTCCGGCCAAAAATATCCACGATCAGCTTCTGGCTACCCTGGCGGCCAAACAGGTGCGCGCACACTCTTTTTACGACCAGCGGCGTAAAATCCAGGCCGGACTCTTCCGCGATGTCGAAAATAAAACAGAGCATCTGATACGTTTTATATCGCTTCACGGCGGCGCTGAGCCGGGCCGCGCGTTGCGGCGCTTCCCAGGCGTCATTGCTGTATCTGAGCAGCTCCGTCCGGTAATCCTGCTCCAGATCGCCCAGGGTGTAGCTGTGATTCCGGTAGAAATTATCCCGTGCCTGATCCAGCGGTGATCCCCCGTCCATCCTGCCCCCTTCGCCTGTATTAATGCTAGTGTATGCATACATTAGCATTAATCTGTCAGGATAACCAGCGCCGTGTCTCCCGTCATGCACCGGTGGCGCGGGGGACGGGTGCCGCAGGCAGCCGGACCACCACGCCACCGCCGCCGGAGGCGGCCGGGTTTTTCGCGCGCGCACCGGCGGCTCACCGGGCAGGCCCGGCAGCGGAAACGGGAAAGTCAGGGGGCGGACCTGCCGCCCCGCCGGGTCAGTTGAGCGCGGCGTATATCGCGGCGCGTTCCGGGTGCGCTTCTGCGAAATGCCAGAGCTGGGCATCACGCAGCAGGTAAAGGCGGGTCAGCGCGGCGTTGTCGCAGTCGTGATGGGTGCGGCAGCGGCGGTTGATGGTCAGCAGGGTGATAATAATTCCCGCCGCCTCGGCGCCGACCGTGTCGTCAAAGCCGGTTTCAGGGTTGACCAGGCGAACCGGGCCGCAGTCGGGCATCATGTAGCCGCCGCCCTCCGGCAGGCGAATGAAGTGCCATCTGCCGCCTTCATACGCCGGCAGATGGTTTCTGGCCATCTGATAAACGAACAGTTCGGCCAGCAGGTAATCGTTATCGAACAGGTACGGCAGAAAGGACAGACGATCGGACTCTTCCACGTTCAGGACAGTGCTTGCATGGTGCATGGTAAACCTCCGCAGTTTCAGGGAACGCAACACCGGGTGGTGCCGTGACGATACGCCAGCCCGGCGAAAAGCGGAGAGTGCAGGGGCGCCACCGGAAGCCGCAGCGCAGAAAAAGGCGGCGCGGTCTGGACGGTTTTGCGGCGAAACCTGAGCCGGAAAACAACGGGAAGAACGCAGAGCAGCATTAAAAAACTGCGACCGGGTGAGGATGGCGGCGCAGCGAACCCTTGCAATCGCAGCGGCCGGGCTACAGTAGCGGCACGGCAACGCCCGTCACCGGCACGGTGCCGGCAGAGTACGTATTCCGGTCCGGTCGCGTCCGGTACGGGCGGGGCCGGCATCAGCGCGGAGCGGCGCGACATCCTTATCGTCCGTTATGAGGGGCCGGGGCCCCTCTTCCATTCATCGCGCCCGGATGAAGGTGCGGTGCGCGTTAAGCGTGCTCCGGATTTCCGTTCTGGCGAGGGTCATAACGTCGTCCACCACGTCCCGGTCAAGCCAGCGCCGCGCCGGCTCGTCCGGACGCCGTAAAACGGGGAGCGTGTCGCCGTGGGCAAGCTGCATCCGCCACACCTCGCTCACCAGCGTTAGCCGGACGGCGCAATAGCGCGCGTTGTCATCCAGAATGGCGGCGAGCACGCGCCGGATCTCTTCCGGCTGCGAATCGCCGTCAAGCCAGTACACGCCCGCCGTCTCCTGCGCATACAGCGTAAAATTACGTGTCCGGCGCAGGGGGACCGGCGTTGCGGGCGCCGGCGTCATGGCGGCGCGCAGACGCCGCGCCTCCGCCTCTGCCTGAAGGCAGACCATCCGGACGGACCGGTGTATCACGTCCGTTACCACTTCCCGTTCCGTGCCGGTCAGCCATTCGAACCAGAACGGCATCACAATTACCGTGCTGTCTCCGGGTGCGGGCGGCACCAGGGCATAAGCATGGGCGCGGGGATCGCAGTACAGGACCATTTCGGCCCCCGTTCCCGCCAGCGCGTTAACCGCGCCGTCAAGCGTCCGGCGCTGCGCCGGGGAAAGGTCCGCGCCCGGTGCGAGGCGGGCCAGCAACGCGATCAGTTCGCCGGCATCCAGGCGCACGCAGACGGTGACCTGGTCGCGGCCCGGCGTGCGCACCGGCTCCGTATGGATAACGCCGGTCTGTGAGGGCCAGCCGCACGCGGTCAGCAGGTCAAGCGTGCGGCGGCAAATCAGGGCGGTAAGGGCGGTACTGTTACTCATCGGTTTTACTCTCATAAAAAGGGGACTCACGCCGCCGTGGCGGCGCGGTTAATCAGGCTTTTAACAGGCCGGGACGGCGCCCGGGGCATCCCGCGCCCCCTGCCTCCCGGATACCTGCCAGCAGGTCCCGCACCGTGGCGACCGACACGCCTTCCGCCTGGTGGTCGTCCATCGTGATGGCGCCAATCTCAGCCAGCACGCGCTCCGCTTCGTCCTCCGTGATGGCGGACGCTTCCGCCAGCGCGCTTACGCTGTCCGCGGTCCAGACCAGAATGGCCAGCGGCTCGGCGGCGGCAAACATGCGTTTCAGTTCGCGGGTCAGTTCTTTTCGGGTTCCGTACATGGTTTTTGCTCCGTATCAGGTGTTGACGGCCGGGGTTCACCCGGCCGGTGCGGTCAGTCTTTAAAGCAGTCGTCCAGCGCCAGCACCTGCCGATACGCCTCCACAAACAGGGCGTTAATGCGGCAAAAGGTTTGCCGTGCCAGCCGTTCTGTGAGCGATTCCGCGTCATAGCGGTACTGCGATTCAAGGCGGTTCAGTTCGGTACGCAGGTCGCACATGCCGTTTGCCAGCGCCGCCACGTCGGCGCGCAGCGTTTCGTGTCCGGAATAGTTCATTACGCGGCCTCCGGCAGAAAGTCGTCGTTCGCGGCCGGGCGCTGCATGGCGCGGCGAAGCATCGCCAGGCGCTGCGTGCCGGCGGCGTGATACTGCGGCAGCATCTCGATGCCGATATACCGGCGTCCTGCCCGGGCGGCGGCGACGCACGTCGACGCGGAGCCGGCGAACGGGTCGAGCACGATGGCGCCGGGCGCCGTGAAGGACTCAATCAGCGGTTGCAGGCTGCCGACCGGCTTTTCGGTCGGGTGATGCCGGTTGCCGGTGTATTTCCAGGGCAGCACGTCCGGCAGCGGCTTAAGCGGCGTCTGCGGGCGCCCTTTTGCCAGCAGATACGCGCACTCATGCGTGTAGCCGACAAAGGTGGCTTTTGATGCGTAGGTTTTGGCGAAAACGAGGTGGCCGACAATCCGGAAACCGGCGGCCTTCCACGCCTCCGCAAAGCGGTCAACGCGGTTCCAGCCGTAAAAACTCACCATCAGCGCATCCTTTTTCAGCACGCGGTACATCTGATTGCAGGCGGGCTGGAGCCACTCGTCGGTGGTGTCGCCGGCGATGGTGCGCCCGGAACGGTCGCGAAAGCCGACGAGGTACGGCGGATCGGTCAGGATGAAATCAATGGCCTGAGACGGGAAACCGGCCATCACCTGCACGGAATCGCCCAGAATAAAACGTGACATAACGCTACTCCTTTCTGTAAGAGGGCACCGGATATGGCGCCGTGGCCTCCACACAGACGGGCGAACAGCCGGGCAGGCAGGGGCGAACGCGCAAGCCGCACGCGCCGCCGGGGCGGACTGAATGTTCCGCGCACGGCGGGGAACGGGTGAGCAGGACGGCGACAGCTTCCCTTGCCTGAACGGCCGCCCGGCTACCGTGAGGACACGGCGCCCCCACTACCCCGCCGGATGGCGGCATGAATGAGGAGCGCAGCGACTGCCTTTTTAACGTCCGGCTGACCGGAGGCCGTCACCGGCCTCCGCGTTATTCAGGCGCGGTATGCGTCCTCCCAGGCGGTGCCGCCCGCATCCCGGATAACCGGCGCGTGGCGGGTACCCTCTACCGTCCATGCCTCCAGAAAATTCAGCCCGTTCAGGTCAGCCGCTTCCCGCTCGCTCAGCAGCGTGATGCGGTTAAGCCAGACGGTTCCCTGTGGCCATCGCCAGTAGCAGCCCTGCGTATCCGGCGGGCCGCCGTCCGGCCACCAGGTTGCCCCCATGCGGTCGCACGCCGCTTCAGCCAGCGTAAACGCCTCTCCGGGCAGCAGCAGGTGCACGTCCGCATCGCGCCCGGCGCGATCTGTCTGAAAGGAAATCAGCCAGCTGTTCATGCGTCAGTCTCCCTCTGTGCCAGTATTGTCTCCGCGCAGTCGCACAGAAAAGACCAGCTGAGGCTGCTTTCCGCATCCAGCGTCCGGTCGGCCAGCGCAATCGTGGCGATCACTTCATCAGGCGTCAGATCCGGGTTAATGTCCTCAAAATCATCGGCCACCCAGATATGACCCACGCAGGGCGTAGCCGGGTCAAAACGCGCCAGGCTGCGGATCAGCCCGGCGATGGTCAGTTGCGTGTTGTTCATGGTTTGTCCGGCGGGATACCCCGCCGCCTCCGTTGTTCAGCCGCCAAAATGCGCCACGTTGTTCATGATCCAGTCCGGCCCTGCCACCTCACAGCCCCCGTCTTCATCCTCCTCACCCCACTCCAGCTCCGCGCTTTGCACCAGCGTCCGGTCGCCGCCTTCATACGTCGCGCGACCGCAGAAGCTGCCGCCCGCTTCGGCGTACCAGTGTTCGATGCTGACACCGTAGCGGCTGCTCATCGCGCTCAGCACGGCTTCGGCGGGCGGCGACCAGGGCGTGTCAAAATCCACTGTCACCGACACCGCGTCCTGAAACGCGATATCCACAAACGCCTGTGGCCATTTGACGCCGTAATGGCTGACGTACCAGCTGTACCCTGACGGCACGCCGTCCAGCAGGCCGCCGTTGAAGCCGTTAATTTCGACATCGAGGCGCGTCGGGAGCAGCAGTTGCATGTCCAGCAGGGGTGCCCGCCGGGTGTATCCTTCGCCCCGGCAGAGCCGGTTCCAGCTCTCCTCCGTCCCGTTGATGCAGAATGCGCCAGACCAGTCGTGGCGCTTTTGCTCCCACAGCGCGCGGATGTATTCCTGCTGCACGCCCGTCAGGGTGTCCCACGTGCGTCCGCTGATACCGCTGGCCAGCCACAGCTCATGCAGCGTGGCGCACGCCGCTTCCGTGAGTGCCGTCTGGTCGTTAAGCAGCTGCAGCCACTGCGTAAACGCGCGGTTTTGCGGCGTGTCATCCCCCGGCCCCTCTCCGGTCAGTGCCGGGTACGGGGCATAGCCTGTTGCGCTGACGGGGCGCAGCAGCCCCGCGCAGCCGGCCATCAACAACTGGATCCCCTCCGCCTCCGCCCGCGCATACGCCGGATACCCTTCATCGTTCAGCAGCTGCTTCACGCGCGCTATTTCGTTTTCCTGACCGCGTATCAGCAGCCGGTTCGCACACCAGTTCGGCATGTTCGTCTCCTCAGTTGATGGTTGCACGGCGTCCTGCGCCGTGCCGACACAACAGACGGGCGTAAAGCAAAGCAGGCCAGGGATTCAGCGCAGGCCGCACGCGCCGCCGGAGCGGACTGAATGTCCCGCGCACGGTGGGGAACGGGCGAGCATGAACCCTTGACGGCGAAGCGGCCCGGCTACCGTGAAGGCACGGCGCAGCAAAACGGGCGGAGGCTTCTTCCACCGGGTGGAAACGGGAGATGGCGGGTTTTATGGCGCCGGGCGGAGCAATGGCGCCGGTCAGATGAGGAGCAACGCGACATCGCTTTAGCGTGAACGCGCGGGCTTATTCCGGCCGGACTTTCACCCGGACGAAAACAGGCGACTATCCTTACAGTAATCACCGGAGGAGACAGACCATGTGCGGACGGTTTACCCAGTACGGCACGCGTGAAGATTATCTGTCATACATTCATGCAGACCCGGCTCAGCGGGACATCCCTTACGATCCGGAACCGGTCAGCCGGTACAATGTGGCGCCCGGGACAAAGGTGCTGATACTGAGCGAACGTAACCGGCGTCTGCACCTCGATGCCGTTCACTGGGGATACGCCCCGCCGTGGTGGCATAAACCCCCGCTCATCAATGCAAGAGTTGAAACGGCCGCGTCAGGGAAGATGTTCCGGGCACTGTGGCAACACGGTCGCGCGATAGTCTTTGCGGATGGCTGGTATGAATGGAAACGTGAGGGGAATGGCAAACAGCCCTTTTTTATACACCGCCAGGATGGCCAGCCGCTTTGTATGGCGGCAATCGGCAGCACGCCATTTGAGCGGGACGACGAAAACGGGGGCTTTGTTGTGGTGACGGCACCTGCCGGTCAGGGGCTGATCGATATCCACGACCGTCGCCCGCTGGTGCTGCCCCCGGCGGCCGCGCTTACCTGGCTGCGGCAGGATACCCCGGCGGATCAGGCTGAAGAGATTGCGAAACGGGAAAGCGTTCCCGCGGAATGCTTTCGCTGGCATCCGGTCAGCCGGGCGGTGGGCAACGTTAAAAACCAGGGTGAAGATCTTATCCGGCCGCTCTGATTCTGGCCGCCGCCCGCACTCAGAAGCTGTCGAAATATTTTTCGACGTCTTCCGGGTCGTGTTCCGGACTGATTAAGGCGGCTTCGACAGAAGAAAGCAGGTTGCCGGAGGCGCTGTCAGTTTTATCCCGGAAACTAAGCCGGCCGTCACTGTCCATGACCAGGTTTAACAGGACGTGGTTAACATAGAAACGAAATGCCGCGGAGGAGTGACTGGCGACCAGGCGGCCGTCTTCCGAATAAGAGTCATGCCACACTGCCAGCCGGTACTGCGTCTCAAGCTTTTCCGACACATCAACACACTCTCCTCCCTGATATTCTTCCTCTTCATAGTTAACGGCGGGATGATTTGCTGCATCCCACGCCAGCAGGCGGGCGCCACGTTCGGTGGCGTCCAGGCAACCCAGGATACGGATTGTTTCGCTATCGCCGTGTTGATATCTGATGATAATGGCTTTCATGACATGCTCCCTTCATACGTTTAGTCATCCTTTCCGGCGCCGCCGGCCGCCTGTATTTTCCGGCCTGTCGCAGGTATGTTTATAGCGCGCTCACTGTCTGTCGCGGGCAGCGAGCGCTTTGAGCTCCAGAGGTGGTTACCGTAGACAATCCAGCCCTCTTTACACCAGAGACTGACTTTACTGTCCGCGACCCCCATGGCCTGCGCGAACTCGCGCTGGCTTGCGTAATGTTTATCGATATACGTTTTTAAATCTGTGGTTTCTGTTTCAAACTGCTTAACGAAATGGTCTTTCTGCCCCAGCTTTTTGAGTTCACGCATCGTAACCACGATCAGCTCTCCGGCAATCTCTGCGGTGACAAGCCCGCCCGGTCCGTTATGATCGGCGTTCTCATCTTCCAGCATGGCGACCGCTTTCTCACTGGCACGGTACGTCACCCCCTCTTCTTCGTGAGAAGGTTTAGCAATCCATTCCGCTATCAGCCCGAACGCGATGCGCCGCCCGGAGATTTTAATGCCGGATTTCGCTGCTTCAGCACGGACAGGATCGCCGGCCAGCTCAGCCGCCTCCTGTTCAGCAAATAACGCCGCCATTTTTTCACCGTAGACGGCAATGAGGATATCTTTTGCGGTGCGACCGCTGAGCATGGATACGGCCAGCGCCGCCTTCTGCTTTGCGGTTGGCTTGCTGTATCCCGTCATGCCACTGATGGTACGACAAATATCCGCCGCCTTGCTGTCACCGTTACTGGCGGCAAAGGCAAGCATTTCAGGCTCCGTTGCCCAGTTTTTAATAAATTCGAAGTCACCGTTCCCGGAGCGTTTGCGGAATTCGTTCAGCGAATCCAGGGCGAATTCATAATGCATGGTTTATATCCCGTGTGGTACCTGACTTACCTTTAGTTTAACGAAAAACGGTAAACAAGCAATTTTTACATCAAAATAATTATCGAAAAACGGTAAATTCCGGAATAAGCCGTGATATACCGGTGAACACTGGCAGGCTGAGGCAAACGAAGGAATGCGGTGGAAGAGGAGTGAACGACGCGAAAACGGGATGAAGTGCGTACCGCACCTGACGGAAAATGAGCATCATCACTGACGTGACTGAACAACGGCAGCAGAGTCGCCGCCGTTGTGTACTGTTTCAGTCTGCCTGTACGGCAGTCAATGACCAGAGCATGAGTGCTTAATATTTTTCTAAGCTGCCTGTCCGGCAGTGTACGAGTGGTTCTTAGACCGGAGTTTCTTAGCTGCCTGTACGGCAGAGTGGCCACTATAAAATCCCGCCGGTCGCGTGTCAATTTCCCCCGCTCAGCCTGCGGCACGCCTCACCGTTACCGCGGTGATTGTCATCCGGCTGGCATAACGAGCCCCCGGATACGGAGTCGCCAGGTCATTATTGCCTGAAAAGAGAAAAGGTAACGCTCGCCGCAGCGCCTGGCTGAGGCGTACCGCAGCGCAGCGAGGAACGAACATCCAGGCCGAGGAAGCGTCATTTCACCGCTGCCGGCAAAGTCCGCTTACACCCTCCCCTCACAGAAATTATTTTAAAAAAAATTATTAGCTGGCTCAGCAGGATAAGTTTTACCGGTCACTGACCAGTCCTTCCTCCCCTTGTCATGCCGGTTTTACTCAATAATACTGTATATCGATACAGTATTAAGCGAGAGCGTATTAGCATGGCAGAGTCACAGAAATTAACGCCGGTGTCAGGCAGGGAGAACGGCACAATGAAACAGCCTGTTTCCACTTCCCGGATGATTATGCTCAGCCCCGCTGAACGCCCTTCAGCCCTGCGTATTCCGCTTTTCGCAGACCGCTGCGCGGCCGGCTTCCCTTCACCGGCTCAGGATTACGTCGAGGCCGAACTGGACCTGAACGAACTGTGCATTACCCGGCGCGCGGCCACTTTTTTTGTCCGGGCCAGCGGCAGCAGCATGGAAGAGCTGGGTCTGTACGATGGCGATGTCATGATCGTCGATCGCGCAGAACAGGCCGCCCAGGGTGACATCGTGATCGCTGAGGTCAGCGGGGAGTTCACCGTGAAACGCCTTCAGCTGCATCCGCAGGTTGCGCTGCTGCCGATGAACCCGGCGTATCCCGTCATTTATCCGGAGGAACTGCAGCTGCTTGGCGTGGTCACCTGGTTTTTTCACAGCACCCGGGCGCGGAGGTAGTCATGCCGATGTTTGGTCTGGCCGATGTCAACACCTTTTATGCGTCCTGTGAGGCTCTTTTCAGGCCCGATCTGCGCGGGAAGCCTGTCGTGGTCCTCTCAAACAATGACGGCTGCGTGATCGCCCGCAGCCAGGCCGCAAAGGCCCTGGGCATAAAAATGGGGGTGCCCTGGTTTCAGATAAAAACACAGGATTTTCCGGCAAAGGTGCATGTCTTCAGTTCCAACTATGCGCTGTACCATTCGTTATCACAGAGAGTGATGTCGGCGCTTGAAGAAATGACGCCGAAGGTTGAGCAATACTCCATTGACGAGATGTTCCTGAACCTGACCGGCATTGATGGCTGCGAGGATTTTGAGCATTTTGGCCGGCGCCTGCGCGCCCACGTGCTGGCCACCACGGGCCTGACCATCGGCGTAGGCAGTGGCCCCAGCAAAACGCTGGCGAAATCAGCACAATGGGCCTCAAAAGAATGGCCCCAGTTTAAAGGCGTGCTGGCGCTGACATCTGACAATCCGAAGCGGACAGAGGCGCTGTTGATGCGACAGCCGGTAGAGGAAATATGGGGCGTCGGGCGCCGTATCGGAAAAAAACTCAACCTGCTCGGGATCACGAACGCACTGGAGCTGGCGCGCACGCATCCGGCATTCATCCGGAAGAATTTTTCGGTGGTGCTTGAACGAACGGTCCGCGAGCTTAACGGTGAGTCGTGCATTCCTCTGGAGGAGATGCCGCCGACAAAACAACAGATAGTCTGCAGCCGCAGTTTCGGCTCCCGCATCACAACGAAACTGGCCATGCAGCAGGCACTCTGCCAGTACGCCACGCGCGCAGCTGAGAAGCTGCGTGGCGAACGCCAGTACTGCAGGCACATCAGCGTGTTTGTCCGGACCTCGCCGCATACGGCCGGCGAGACCTTTTACAGCAACACGGCAGGGGAAAAACTCACTCTCCCCACTCAGGATACCCGGGACATTATCGGCGTGGCCATGCGCGCGCTTGACCGCATCTGGCTGGATGGCCACCGGTATATGAAAGCGGGCATCATGCTCGGTGACTTTACGCCGTACGGCGTCAGTCAGCTGAACCTGTTCGATGAAGATCGTCCCCGGAAAAACAGCGCTAAGCTGATGAAAGTTCTGGACGGGATAAACCAGTCGGGGCTGGGTTCGGTCTGGTTTGCGGGTCAGGGAATTGATACGGAGTGGAAAATGAAGCGGGACATGCTGTCACCGGCATGGACAACACGCTGGAGCGATATACCGGTTGCCCGTGTAATATGATCCAGCGCGCTTAGCGGATGACCTGACGAACGTCATTCAGATTTCATGTCACCCGGGCTGAACCGGTGAGAGCCGGTTTTCATATGTAACTCATCGATAACCACAATCCTGTCGCCTGCAGGAGAGACAACATTGAGGCTTAGGTCAGTCGCACCGCGTAAATCTTCCACGTTCTGTACTACAGAGGCCACAGTCATCACTGACGGGCAGTAAAAGAACGGGTGATTAATCCCGTCCACTACAGGTACGGCCGGAAAGAAAATGGATGCCGTCGGCTCGCCGATAATATCCCGGATACGCGCCAGTTTTTCATCCGTCAGCGAGGCCGCAAATGCCTGTTGCCTTTCCCCGCTCAGCTCCTTCACGCTGATCGTGACTTCCACCTTGTTGGCCGGTTTGGCCGGACGTAATTTAGACAGGTCCCGCAGGTCTTCCTGCAGCGTTTTGTCCATCAACTCAACAGACATGAGTTTACCTGCTTCAATCCCGAGCCGGTATTCTACCCAGTAAATCAGCTTTCCATCGCACTCTTTGACTGACGTGTAAATATCTACTGTGCCCGTATACGGCACAGGTACGGCAGCCTCCGAACCGGCCCCGGCTTTACTCAAATTCTGATAGAGCTGCCCGTTAAAGATACAGTATTCTTCCATACCGTATTCCATATCCAGGTCTTTGGTCTGGAAATACCGGCCATTGTGGCTGCGGTCAAATCCCGGGTGCGTGATGTTAATTGGCAGAATATTGCTGAAGCTGCTCATGGTGTCTACCTTGATTATAAAGTCTCAGACTGTCGTGACGTGATGCGTTCAAGTTCATTAGAAATTTAAAATTTAGCCTCAGCGCTGTTGCTTATCTTTTTTCCAAGTTTCCTGTGCAAGGAAACCAGACCGGGTAACAAAACATGCCCAGATAAACTGAAGCAGGATTTTCACTGGTTCACTGTCGGTTAACCCCAACAGCAGAGGAACAATGAAGATCATGCTGAAAAGGAAGCCCCACTCAGCCGTGCTTTTTCTGTCTTTACCTGATAACTTTTTTAGCCCCAAGAAACCTGATACATATAAAGTCAATTTATTCATCATCAACCCTTCTTGTGTGTACACATGCCTCCCATAGGGGCCTTAACACTGAATTAGTAGATAGAGAACGGCAGGAGAAGAACGAATTTATCCGGTCTTCAGCGCTGCCGTGTGGCATCGAAACAACGTGCCGGTCTCAGTCGTTGTTTTTCTTTTATCCCCTGGAAGGAACGTTTTCACCCAATCAGTCCAACTGTAACCTTACCGGAATATAGTCACTAGGCATTACTGGCGATTTCACGATGAAATTCATCATAAAAAACATTTAAATTCAATCATATAAGTCAAAAAACTGACTGGCGAAAATTTTGTTTTTTTACTATATATCACTGAAAGTATCCCTATAATTTAAAGGATCGAACTTGGCGATTTCATCGTGAAATTCCACATACAGTAACTTTAAAATCAGACAGTTAGCTTTGAAATTTTAATGGCGAACCAGAGCCGAACACATTTCTATAAAATCAGTTCAAGTGCTTTTTCAATACACCTGCTATTGCTGTATCCAGCTCTGACTGGAGTTCGCGAGACAGGCGATTAAACTCATACGTGAACATCCGCCCCTTTTCACGCTTCCTGGCAAATTGATCTTTATTCTGAAACGACCACAGCGATGAAACGAGAGCTCTGTCTTTAGATTCTTGCGTAAGCAGTCTTAATTCACGGCTGATAATTTGCATAAACCGATGTTTAATTTCATCGTCAGCCAGTGAAGAGTCTGCCTGTACAGTTTGTAGCTCGGGTTGAATATTTTTAAGAAGATCATCAAGGCTCTGGTTTTTGTTTGTTAAAGTTTCCTCGATGCCATTTAAGGTTTTGTAATCAGAGAATGATAGTTCTGCCTGGATCGGGAAGACCGACACAAGTTCATTTGATACGCTAGCAGCCTGAAGTGCTCTCGTAACCTTAGCTTGTGATAACCCCTCTAACTGGGCAATCTCTTTCTGGTTATAACCTGCGGCTTTTAAAGACTGTAATCTCAGCCCTATTTCTCGTAAGTTGTGTTCAAGTGCTGTCTGGATATCACGCGCCAGTTGCCGGGCTTCTTCTGTAGTCAAGGCGCTTTTAGTTACGAGAACTTTTAATGGGGCATTAACCAGAATGGCGGACGCACGCCGTCTTGAGCCATCTATGATCTCAATTTTATTTTCAGGTCGTTCAATGCCAATACAGGGAAAAAACTGCTGAAATTTAATAGTCTTAGTTATGTTCTTTAACGATTCAGGTGTCAGGGCCAGCTGATCACGGCCATTTGTTTCCTGTACGACGAATGTTTTTTCTTCAACTTCTTCGGCCGGAATAATAACTTGCTTAAAATAGACCTTTCTCCCGGAAGATAATAAGAAAAGCTGAGCCTCACTTTCATCACCTTCAGTTCTATTTTTGGGTGCTTCAAACGTTCTGCCTATTGTTTTCCTCATTTCATACCTCAATTCGCACGAATAAATTCAATTCTATCAAAAACAGCTTTAGCAAAATCCTCTGCTGCCGTTTTGGCATTTTTTAATGCCTCGCTGCTTCCGACATAGGTTGAAGGGTCAGCAGATATGACCGTATCAAATGATTCTCCGCTCCGCTCAAAACCATCAGCGCGAGGTAAAACCGCATCAAGCATGTCACCTCCGAAAATTTCTTTCGCAAGACTGTGGGTTATTTTGTGATCAGCTTTATTGGCCAGTTTGGTCATAAAACCAATGTTGCCAAGCAGTGACAGCTTTTGATTTCCGGAAGATTCAATCAATTCGATGAGTTCAGGAAGCCGGGTTAGATATTTGAGCGTCGAATGAAACTCTACTTGTGCGGGAGGAACTGGAGTCATCAAAAGGTCTGCAGCAGCGATAGCATTTTTAAGAAATGCATCAAGATGTGGTCCGCTGTCCACAAGAATGAAGTCGTAATCGTGTTTCAGTTTTTCAATGACGTTTTCTTTTAAAATAAAATTAACGTTTTGGCCGGGCAGGTACTCTTCGCATAATGCATCCCAATTTGATGCAATAAATGCATCATCTATTGATGCTGGCATTACATCAACCCCGGGAACGACTGAGGGAACAATGAAATCAGTCAACAGCTCTTCTCTGCTGACGTTTTGTAGAAGTGCCTGTGCTGAGGTTTCTTCTACGATGCCAATGGCCTTCTGATAGTTGAGAAACATCGTGGCTGATGCCTGTGGGTCAAAATCAATCACCAGTATTCTCAGATCCTCAAACAGTAAATGAGGATGTGCCCTGAGAGCATGAGCAAGTGAGACAGTTGAAACCGTTTTTGAAGCTCCACCTTTGAGATTGCCGATATAAACAGTAAACGCAGACGCGTATCTGTCTCTGTATTTCGGTACTCCACGATGTGCGTAAATATCAACGATGTTTTGGATTGACATCGCGTACTTTAATGTTGAACCAGCAGGGCGCTTGTCGAAAATGTAACCGCCCGCTTCCATTTCTGAGACAGCATAATCAACATTTGCACGCGTCAGTTTAGGAAGTTTGGAGAGCGCTGCTTTAGCATATACCTGGTAAAAATCATTTTTTTGTAATTCATCTTTTTGTGTCTGAATCTGATCGGTCAGTGAAGCAAGCATTTTCTCTGAACGCTGTGCTACTTTATTGAGCTGCGTGGTATTAGTCATGACAGTTTCCAATTATGTAGAAATTCAACTCAAAAACGATAATCCTACATAAAATCGTAAATGTAAACATGTTTATATATTTTTAACCTGCAACGCTCGCCGCAGTTCGGACAAGCTTTGCTTGTCTGAACGAGGAAGCGTAATTTCTTCGATGCCTGGGTATTCGACGGTCACTCGAATGCAAAACTTGTGCTGTTTCCCATACAAGCAGTGAAGACCGAAGCTGATGTGTAGCTATTTCCCATACTCCTGATGCTGAATACTTTAGCTGTTTCCCATGCTGTCGTTTGCCTGACTGCGTTTATTAACAGGCTTTTTTTTTAAATCTTTTTTTAAATTTTAATCTTTTTTCTTTTTTTTAAAACGCTCTGAAGTCAGAGCCAGAGCGGCCTCAGAGGGCATTCATATGGGAGATAGCTAAAGT